>NZ_JBZVFG010000011.1:0-96562 GCF_058402785.1 Candidatus Magnetaquiglobus sp. | reverse complement strand
CAAGATATCCTGAATACCTATCTGGATGGCCGGTTGGGCGAGAAGGAGATCCTGCTGACCCGCGGCAAGGACGAGAAGCAGATGAAACGGGCGCGGGAGCAAAGCGCCAAGGCCAGGAAGATGGCCGAGGAGATGCTTCCGAGCTTCAAGAACCCGGTCAACAGCGATCAATGCAAAAAGATCATCGCTGCCTTGGATGGTTATCAGAAGGCCCTCGAGGCGGTGATCCAGAGCCAGGCCAAACAGGCCGGCCTGGAGACCGAAATGATCCAGAACCGCCGCAAGGTGGACGATGTGGTGAACGTCGCGGCCAAGGATCAGGAAGAGAAGATGCATCACGAGATGGTGTCTGCCAACATCCTGATCATGAGTGGCAGCGCCCTGGCGGTGGTGCTGGGGATTCTGGTGACCATCCTCATCACCAGGATGATCGTGAATGCCTTGCTCAAGGGGGTGGTGTTTGCCCGGAGTCTATCCCAGGGTGATCTCACCGCCACCATCGATCTGGAGCAGAAGGACGAGTTGGGGCAGTTGGCGAAGGCCCTGCAGGAGATGGTGACCAAGATGCGCGAGGTGATCGGCGAGGTGTCGGCTGCCGCCTCCCAGGTGTCGGCGGGCAGCAACGAGATCTCCAACGCGGCGCAGAATCTTTCGCAAGGGGCCACCGAACAGGCCGCCTCCATCGAGGAGACCTCCTCGGCCATGGAGCAGATGTCCTCGAACATCCAGCAGAACTCGGACAACTCCAGCACCACCCAGACCATTGCCCAGAAGGCGGCCAAGGATGCCGAGGAGGGTGGTCAGGCGGTGATCCAGGCGGTGACCGCCATGAAGGAGATCGCTTCCAAGATCGGCATCATCGAGGAGATTGCCCGCCAGACCAATCTGTTGGCGTTGAATGCCGCCATCGAGGCGGCGCGTGCCGGCGAGCACGGCAAGGGGTTCGCGGTGGTGGCCGCCGAAGTGCGCAAGCTGGCGGAACGGAGCCAGACAGCCGCCGGCGAGATCAGCCATCTCTCTTCCACCAGCGTGGGCGTGGCCGAGCGGGCGGGTGGCATCATCAATATGCTGGTTCCGGACATCCAGAAGACCGCCGAATTGATCCAGGAGATCGCGGCGGCGAGTCAGGAGCAGAATCAGGGGGTGGCGCAGATCAACCAGGCGATTCAGCAACTGGATCAGGTGATCCAGCAGAATGCCGGTTCCTCCGAGGAGATGGCCGCCACCGCCGAGGAGTTGAGCGCCCAGGCGGACATCATGAGCCAGTCGATCTCCTTCTTCAAGTTGGGTCATGCGGCCTCCCACGCGGTGGGGCGTCGAGTTCCGGCGGTCAAACGGAGCAGCGCGGCACCGGCGGTGGTGAAGAAGGGGGTGGTCTTTTCCAAGAAGGCGGCCCCCAAGGCGTTGCCCGCGCCTGCCAAATCCGGGAGTGGCGTGAATCTCGACATGGGCGGCGGTGCCTCCGACGACGAGTTCGAGTCCTTTTGATCGGGATCCGACCGCGCCGCGCCGGTAGAGATCCTGGCGCGTCGCGGTCGATCAGGCTTCGGCCTGAATGGGAGTTGGTATACGCATGAGAGTGCTTGTCCATCGCTTCCTTCCGTGGTTGGTTTTTGTCGCGGGGGTGGTGATCACCTTGATTACTTACCGGGTCGTATGGCTGGAGGGTCATAACGATCTGCAACGCGAATTCAACCAGCGCGGCAAGGAGGTGGTGGCGCGGATCCAAAGCCGCATGAACGCTTATGAGCAGGTGTTGCGTGGGGTGCGAGGCCTGTTCATCGCTTCCGAGAACGTTTCGCGGCACGCGTTTCGCGATTATGTGGCCAACCTGAATCTGGATGAGAAATATCCGGGCATTCAGGGGGTTGGTTTTTCAATGTGGGTTCCAGCCGCCGGGAAGATCGCGCTGATCGAATCGATTCGGAGCGAGGGTTTTCCGGAATTCGCCATCCATCCGGATGGGGAACGTCCTGTCTACACGCCCAGCATCTATCTGGAACCGTTTGCCCAGCGCAACCTGCGTGCGTTCGGATACGACATGTATACCGACACCGTGCGTCGCGCGGCCATGGACGAGGCATGGTCATCCGGTCGTTCGGCCATGTCGGGAAGGGTGAAGCTGGTTCAGGAGGATGGCAGGGCGGAGCAGCCCGGATTCCTGTTGTATGTGCCGGTTTATCGGCGTGGTGTGTCCATGGCCTCTTCCGAGGAGCGGTTGGGCAACCTGCTGGGTTGGGCCTACGCCCCTTTTCGTGCCCATGATTTGATGGATGGCGTGCTGGGACGTTACCGTGAAGGGTTGGATCTGCACATTTTCGACGGTCATGCCGTGGACCGCGCGCACCTGCTCTACGATTCGGATCATCATCTGTCCAGTGGGGAGACGGAACGGGAGCCCCCGGCGTTGTTCCATTTCGAGGAGCGGTTCGAAATGTTCGGACGCTCCTGGATGATCACCGTCCGCTCGCGCGCGGCCTATGAGTCGATGCGTCGCGAACAGGATGGGCGATCGATCCTTTATTCCGGACTTATGGCCAGCGTGCTGTTTTCGCTGCTGGTGTGGCAACTGGTGACCGGTCGGTCGCGGGCGTTGGCCCTGGCCGAGGAGATGACCCGCGAATTGCGCGAGAGCGAGATCGAGCGGCGGCGCGGAGAGGTTCTGGTGCGCGCCATGGTGGACACGGTTGTCAACGCCATCATCGTCATCGATGCCAACAAGCTCGTGCAACTCTTCAATCCCTCGGCGGAGCGGATCTTCGGTTATTCCCAGGCGGAGATGCTGGGGAAAAACATGAACCGGCTCATTCATGAACCGGTTTCCGATGCGCATGACGGCTTTGGGGATCACAAGTTGGCGGACGGGGAGAACAAGGTGATCGGCATGGGTCGGGAGATCACCTGTCTGCGCAAGGACGGGAGTCCGTTTCAGGCCGAGTTGTTCGTCAGCGAGATGAATGTTGGTGGTGTTCGGATGTTCGTGGGGGTGATCAACGACATCACCGAGCGCAAGCGGGCCGAGGAGTCGTTGATCCTGGCGCGGCGGGTGTTCGAGAATGCCGGCGAGGCGATTCTGATCACCGATCCGAACGGCAGAATCACCGATGTCAACCCCGCCTATGAGCGGATCACCGGCTATGAGCGCGAGGAAGTGTTGGGCAAGTCGCCGAACGTGACCAAATCCGGGCGCCATGACACGGAGTTCTACCGTGGCATGTGGAACCAGTTGATCGCGGATGGCAAGTGGGAGGGGGAGATCTGGGACCGGCGCAAGAACGGCGAGATTTTTCCGAAGTGGGTGTCGATCAGCGCGATTCGTAACGCTGCCGCAGACCTGACCCACTACATGGCCATCTTCATGGACATCACCGATCAAAAGGCGGTGGAGAACAAACTGGAGCGTCTGGCCTTTTACGATGCCCTGACCGGTTTGCCGAACCGCATGTTCTTTCACGAGCGTTTGGCGCGGGATATCGTGCTGGCCAAGCGTCAGAAGAACAACCTGGCGGTGATGTTCATCGACCTGGACCGTTTCAAGTGGGTGAACGACACCTTGGGGCACGAGGCCGGGGATGAGTTGCTCAAGGAGATTTCGCGGCGACTCAAAATCTGCGTGCGCGAAAGCGATACCGTGGCGCGCATGGGGGGAGACGAGTTCACGATCATCCTCACCAACTTGCACACCACCGACCATGTGGCCGCCGTGGCCCAGAAGATCATCGCCTCGGTGCGTGAACCGGTTCAGCTTTGCGGCCAGAACGTCTATGTTGGGGCGAGTGTGGGGATTTCGATGTTCCCGGTGGACTCCTCCAACATGGAGACTCTGATCAAGCATGCCGACATGGCGATGTATCACGCCAAGGAGGGAGGACGCAACACCTTCCGCTTTGCCTCCACGGATCAGCACGCCAAGGCGTTCGACCGCATCGCCATGGAGGATGATCTTTACAAGGCGCTGGATCGTCAGGAGTTGGTGCCCTTCTACCAGCCGAAGTGGGATTTGCAGAAGCAGTGCCTGTGCGGAGCCGAGGCGTTGATCCGCTGGATCAAGCCGGATGGCAAGCTGATCAATCCCGGCCAGTTCATCCCTCTGGCCGAGGAGACCGGTCTGATCCTGCCGATCGGCAAACGGATTCTGGAGACGGCCAGCACCGACACGGCCTCCTGGACCCACGGCAAGGGGAACTGTCCGTTCAAGATGGCGGTCAATCTCTCCTCGCGGGAGTTCCAGCAGGCCGATCTGTTGGAACAGGTGCGGGATATCCTGGCCAAGACCGGTTTGTCGCCGGAGCGGCTGGAGATCGAGATCACCGAGAGCATGGTGATGGGCAATGTGGAGAAGGCGATCGAAATCATGAACCGGTTGCGCGAGCTTGGCATCTCCCTGGCCATGGACGATTTTGGTACGGGCTATTCGTCGTTGGGCTATCTCAAGCGCTTCCCGTTGAACACCTTGAAGATCGACCAGTCGTTCATTCGCGATTTGCCAGCCTGTGAGGGGGATGGGGCGATCGTCGAGGCGATCCTCTCCATGGCCAAGGGGTTGAAGATGCATGTGGTGGCTGAAGGGGTGGAGACCGAGGCGCAGATGCGTTATCTGGAAGAGCGGGGATGTGAGTCGATTCAGGGATATCTGATCGGCAGACCCATGCCGGAGGCCGATTTTGCCCGCATCTTTCCAACCGGGAAAGAGTAAACCGGTTTATTGTTTCGCCATCTGTCTTTCAAAAGCCCACGCCGCGTGCTCCCGCACCAGGGGCGAAGGATGTTCCAGCAAACGCCGAAGTGGGGTGAGCGCGCCCGGATCGTCCCAGTTGCCGAGCGCGGTGGCGATGTTGCGCAGCAGACGCACCCGTCCGATCCTTTGGACCGGCGTGCCCGCGAAGCGGTGCTGAAACGCGGTTTCATCCAGTTCTGCCCACTCGGTCAGCGTGCGGTTGAAGGGGGCGTCGGAACCGGATTCGGCGCGGTCGATCGGGGGTGGGTTTTCCAGGGGGGCGAAACGGTTCCAGGGACAGGCCGTGATGCAGGCATCGCAGCCGAAGATCCGATTGCCAAGCGCCGTGCGCAGCGATTCGGGAATCGATCCCCGGTGCTCCACCGTCAAATAGGCCAGGCAACGGCCTGCGTCGATCTGGTAATCCCGATTCAAGGCTCCGGTGGGACAGGCCCTCTGACACCGGTCGCAACGGCCACAGTGGTCGCCTCCCGCCGCATCGGGAGGGATGGGAACGGGCAGGAAAAGCTCCGCGAGCATCAACCGGCACCCGAACCGGCGCGTCACCAGCAGGGTGTTCTTTCCCTGCCACCCCAGACCGGCGGCCATGGCAAGCGGTTTTTCCAGAAGCGGTGCAGTATCGACGAAACTGCGATGGGCAATGACCGTGCCCATCTCGCGTTCGAACCAGGCGGCCAGGGCTTCGGTTTTCTCCTTCAAAACGATATGATAGTCGGTGCGTTGCGCATAAGCCGCGATCACCCCGCAAGCCGGGTCCCGATCCTTGTCCCGCGCCTGGTCCGGGACGTGCCAACCCAACACCATCAACACCCCTTCGGTGCCCAGCAACAGGCCAGGATCAGCCCGTTTTTCCGGGTGGCGCGCCAGCCAGGCCATGCCACCGTGGCGTCCCGCCTCGAGCCAGGGCGTCAGCGCCTCGGCGCGCGGCGGGGGGCGCAACGCGGCGAATCCGGCCAGCGCGAAGCCCATGGCGATGGCCTGGGCACGCAACGCCTCTTTCCGTCGCTCCCAAGGATTGTTAAACTGCATTACGTCGTCTGGATTCGTCATGCCTCGACTCTGTTCGTGCGTGGAGAGCCTGTCCGGGCGTGCCACGTCGGGGGGTGAGGGGCTCGCCCCATGTTGCAGTCTGCTCAAAAGGATTGTTCGATGCTGCCCTTGGAACCCTATTATGAATGCTCCGACGCCGATCTGGATAGGCGTATCGCCATCGCCAAACAGGCATTGGGCTCCGCGTGCGTGATTCTCGGTCACCACTACCAGCGGGAGGAGGTGTACAAATTCGCTGATCTCACCGGCGACTCCCTCAAGCTTTCCCGTTTGGCCTCGCAACGGGCCGATGCCCGATACATCGTTTTCTGCGGGGTCCACTTCATGGCCGAGGTGGCCGATATCCTCTCCGCGCCCGGCCAGACCGTGATCCTGCCGGACATGTCCGCCGGCTGCTCCATGGCCGACATGGCCGATCTGCCGAGGGTGGAGAGCGCCTGGCGCCAACTGGGCGAGATCCTGGATGTGGATGGCCTGGTCACGCCGATCACCTACGTCAACTCCATGGCCGACCTCAAGGCCTTCTGCGGCGATCACAACGGGGTGGTCTGCACCTCTTCCAACGCCACCAGGATTCTCGAATGGGCCTTTTTGCAACGGGAGAAGGTGTTGTTCTTTCCGGATCAACACCTGGGAAGGGTCAGTGCCCATGCCCTGGGGGTGGCCCTCGACGAGATGGTGCTCTGGGATCCGACCCGACCCCTGGGTGGATCGGATCCGGACACCCTGCGCCGCGCCAAGGTGATCCTGTGGGATGGCTACTGCTCGGTTCATCAGATGTTTCAGCCTGCCCATGTGGAGCTGTTTCGCGCCCGTCATCCGGGGGTCCGGGTGATCGTCCATCCGGAGTGCTCCTTCGAGGTGTGCCAGATGGCCGATCTGCGCGGCTCGACCGAGCTGATCCAGAAAAGCGTTCGCGAATCTCCCTCGGGCTCGGTCTGGGCCGTGGGCACGGAACTGAATCTGGTCAACCGCCTGAAACACGAGATGCCGGACAAGGAGATCCATTTCCTCTGTCCGACCATCTGCATGTGCTCGACCATGTTCCGCATCGATGCCCAGCACCTGTGCTGGACCTTGGAGAATCTCCAGGCCGGCGAGGTGGTGAACGTGATCTCGGTGCCCTCCGAGGTGGCGACTCCCGCCCGAGTGGCGTTGGAACGGATGCTGGCGATCGTCTAGTCATGGCCACCCTGGATCGCGCCATCGCCCTGGCCGCCGAGGCCCATCTGGGTCAACTAGACAAGGCCCGGCAACCTTACATTCTCCATCCGTTGCGGTTGATGATGCGCCTGGAGACCCAGGACGAGCGCATCGTCGCGGTGCTCCACGACGTGATCGAGGATTGCGGGGTCGCATTCGAAACCCTGCGTGCCATGGGTTTTTCCGCAACCGTCCTCGAGGCGCTGGACTGCCTGACCCACCGTCCCGAGGAGTCCTACGACGACTACATCGCGCGCATCGCCCATCAGCCGCTGGCGCGGCGGGTCAAGATCATCGATCTGGAGGACAACATGGATGTGCGCCGTCTGCCCCAACCGTTGATCGAACCGGATTGGGCGCGTTTGCAGAAATACCACCGCATCTGGACCCGTCTCCGTTCCCTCGAGAACGGTTGATCCGGCGCAACCATCCAGGCCCCCCACATTGGGTGGGGCTCAGGGGTTCAATGGCCCTTGCTGGGATCCAAGGGCCAAGCCCTCGGGACTCTTTTTTTGCCTTTTGCGCGCTTTTGCGATCAAGCGATTCTTCGCGTTTTTTGCGAGAAATCGTGCAAGCGCGCGGTCTTGAAGGTGCCCTTCCGTCGTGCCTGGACAAGAGCCGTCTTGATTCCGACTGGCAGAGTTGTTGCAGACACTCCTCTGGGATCCGGATGCCAGGAAAGATTTGCCTGGTACTTTGTGCCTGGAATGGTCACGGATCGTGTAACCAAGTGTAAAAGATTGATTTTTCAATTGACGTGTCATGAACAACCATTCATCCTTGTGATAATGGCCTCGTCACGGGTTGGAGTTTCCTGAACCCCCTGACGCCTGGGAGTGTTCGCGGCAGGTGGATTCCTCATGCTTGAAGAGATGGAGAAAAGTTCGATGGGCATTGCCAAAAGAGCCTGGGATCGCGGGTTGGTGGTGTGGATGCTGCTTGGATTGTGGATGACCAGCCTTCCGGCACAGGCCGCCACCCACGACGCCACGGGACGCTGGTCGATCGATTTCACCCCGGATGCGCTCACCACGCCGTTGGCGTCTGGTTGTCTGTCGCTCCCCAAGGAGTCCATCCTCGCCACCCTGAGCCAGGACGGGGATGCCTTCACGGTGCGTGAGTCTTCTGGCGCCGAGGCATCGGGGAGCATCGATGCCGAACTCTATACCTATCACATCGACCGTCCCGACGGCAGCGGCAGCGAAGTCGCGCTCACCTTGAACACCGCGGATGCCGGTTCCGGTACGGTCACGACCAGCTGGCCGGATGGCGCGGGCGGAACCTGCTCGGCCACCGGCAGCATCGTCGCCAGGCGCGCCCACGATGCCCTCTTTACCCTGACCGGTGACTGGACCATTCAATTCGGGGCCGAGCAGCTCGACACGGCGCTCTCCGATCCCGCCTGCACCCTCGCGCCAGCCCGTTCGTTCCAGGCGCGCATCGATCAGGATGGCAACCGGTTCATTGCCACCCTCGATGCCGGCGTGCAGATCAGCGGCGACATCGATCGGGCGGTCCACCTGTTCGTGGACAAGCAACTGCTCACGCAACCCCATCTGTCCGTGAGCCGGTTTCTGATGCTCAATGCCAACCAGGGCAGCGGAACGGCCCGGTGGAGTCGCTTGCAGGGGGGATTGGCCTGTTCCGGTTCCAACACCCTCTCCCTCACCCGTGCCGGGGTGACGGTGGATCCGAACGCGCAATTGAGCATCGCACCGATCAATCTGACCGAGGGGCAGAGCCGCCGGGTGGCGTTGGCCCATGTCACCGGCACGCCGTCGATCGTGGTGGAGCCGGAGAGCGGTGTGGTGGCCCTCGATACCCTGGGAGGGGTGACCACGGCGCGTTGCGAAGGGGCCGGATCCGCGACCCTCACCGTGACCGACGCGACCGGTTCGGCCACCGCTTCGGTCAACTGCGTCCCACCCGTCACCGATTCACCCGTGGATCAAGCCTGGAGCCAATGGATCTTCCTGCCTGGCGTGACCCTGGTGAACGGGGAGAATTGGCGCGGTGGCGAGGCCAACAGCCGCGACCAGCGGAGCATCGGCTGGTCCAGGGCCGGGGTGGCGACCTCCTTCTTGAACCGTGGCACGGTGTCGAGTCTGGTTGGGAACCAGGGGTTGCTCTATACCCTGGGTGATGACGGCTTGATCTTCCACGGGGAGAAATCGTTTGATTCCGGCTTGGGTCAATCCAGGCGGCGCGCCTATTACGGTTTTGTCAACGCCCCCTCCCTGGAGTCCGGCGCGGCGGGGATCGGCGCCGAACAGCTGGCATCCGCCAATCTCAAGAGTCCGCCGGCGGTGCTTCCGGGGCGGATCGTTCCCGGCACGCCGGTCACCACCGTGCGTGTTGAATTCGAACTCGATGACAGCGATCAGCCTCTGGCCAACCGTTGGAGCGTCGTGGCACAGACGATCGAGGTGGCCGGATCCGTGAACCTCCTCGCTGCCGACACTCCGGAGTCGTTGGCGGACGCTGCCTTTTTCCCGGCCTGGCGCGATGCGATCACCGATCCGGATCTGCTCGGGCGTCTGACCTCGGTGGTCCGGTTGAAGGTGAGCGAATCCCGTTACGAGCCGGGTCAGTTCTTGGCCAGCGGTTCGAGCGGCGAGCTGTATCTGGCGCGCGGGGTGGGGATCGTCCTCGAACGTTGGAACGAATCCGATGGCCAGTCCCATGGCGTTCTCATGGGGCTCGACCGTGGGGTTGGGCTGACTGGCGTGACCGCGCGTGGCATATCGGCCCGGCAGTTCCGCATCGAGGGTCCGAGCGGCACGACACTGGTCGATCCGTTCGTTCAGGTGCGTGTCGAGCACGGGGAGACGGCGGATCACGCGCATGAGACCATCGCCTGGCACAACGAAACCCCGACCGGCAATCAGGCCCTGTTGACCCTTTTCGAGTTGGACGCGGATGATCCCACCGATTCGACCCGCGTGGTGCGTCTGTTGCATGGCGCGCGGGGATACGAGACCCAGGTGGCCTCGGAGGTGGATTTGTGGATGTTGACCTCGCCCGCCGTCTTGCCTTTGGGCGTCGATCAGGCCGGGCACGCGGTGACCTTTCTGGTCAAGGATGCCTCGGGCGCCGTGATCGGTCAGGCCGGCGTGCGTGTCTCTCCGGTCCGGGATGGGCTGTGCGCCGACAATCTCGGCATCACCCGCGAAGTCGATTCGTCGGGTATCACGGTCTTCACCCTGGCCAATGGCCCTCATTGCGTGTATGTCTGGCCCAGGCAGAGCGGAGCCTTCGCAGGTGGCGCGTTTGATGCCACGATCCCGCCAGGGGTGATCAACATCGTTCTCTCCTCCAACGCCCCGCAAGGGATTCCCGTCACGATCACCGACGCGATCACCCAGGTGGTGCTGGTGGTCGGTTCGGATGATCTCCCGCGCTACCACCGCATCAGCGGGCGGGTGACCGATGGGATCCGGGGACTGGCGTATGCCGAGATCCTGGCCTCTCCCGCGGCGGGTGGGACGCCGTATCTGTTCCAGGCGGATGGCACGGGCACGTTCGGATTCGATCTGCCCTCTGGGGCCTATTGGCTCGCGTTCCGCCATGTGAACGGTGATACTATGACCTTTGGTTATCTAACCGCCGTTGATCCCGGCGTGCCGCTCTCCGCCACGGTGGGCAGTACCCAATACATCCATACCTCCATCCTGTTGGGCGAGGTCAAGTTGACCGCCGAGTTGCGGATCCCCTTCGCCACCCTATCCGGAACCATTACCGATGAATCCAGCGGACATTTGACCGCACCGGTGGTGGTCACGGCCCATTCCACCAACTTGGCGGTCTATCAGCGCGTCACTGCCAGTTCGACTGGGGCCTTTGCGCTCCGGTTGCCGGTCAATCAGGAGTATTTCGTGCGGGTCGAGGGCAAGGGCGCCGGCATGCTCTATCGGGGTTATGTGGATGCCTTCGGCAATTTGGTGGCCACTCCGGCCTCCGAGGCCGGCCTGAGTCTGTTTGGGGATGGTCAGCTCCACGGGACGATCAACGACGCCATGGGCATTCCGACGTTCCCTGTTTCCGGACGGGTGACCGATGCCATCAGCGGTCAGGGTGTGGCCGGGGTGACGGTTCGGGCCACCCATGCCCAGTTCCTCGACACCTTCTTCGAGACCGTCACCGATGCGCAAGGAAACTACACCCTGGCGGTCGAGGCGGGCGCCTATCGGGTGGCCTTCTTCAAGGCGGGGTATGTGGCCGGATTGGCGCACGGCAGTGGCAATACCACGGTTCTGGGTGGTGTCTCCGTTGCGGAGGTGTATGCGCTGGGTGGTTCCGGCCCCTCGGCGTTGAGCCTGGCGGTCGCCATGGCTGCCAGCAGCTCCGGTGGGGGTGATTCCGCTCCGCAAGTCACGATCCGTGGCGATGTCACCAATACCCATGGTCGGAGCTTGGCCAACCTCCTGGTCGAGCTGTTGCCGGTCTGGGAGCAGAATTCCACGCCGGTGGCGATGGCTTCGGCCAGGACCGATGGCTCGGGTCACTACGAGGTGGCCATTCGTCCGGGATTCTATCGGGTCCATTTCCGCCCGGTCTATCTGGATCAGGGGAGCGGAAAAGTGGTGACCGTGGCTGGTGTGATCGGCGAGGGTGGTTTCGCGGACGGGCTGGGCCAGATCATCGGGCAGGAGGCGGAGGCGCATGTCTTCGAGTTCACCGGGGATAAGCAGGTCAACGCCATGCTGCCGGGTGGGATGCGGGTGGCCGGTCAGGTGAGCGACGCCGCCGGGGCGGGCTTGAAGGGGGTCAAGGTCGAGTTCCAACCCGACGCTACCCGGAGTGCATCGGCAATTCCTGTCGAGACGATCACCGACCAGGACGGGCGTTACGAGGCATTCGTGATGCCGAATGCATCCTGGTGGGTCTACTTCAACACGGCCTATTGGGATTCCGAGAGCCGGAAACAGGTCAAGGTCGCGGCGGTGGGGGGGTATGCCACCGGAGCCGAGGACGACGGCGTGTCCGGCTCCCTGGACGAGGCCAAGGTTTATCAGTTTGCGGACAAAACCCTGCTCAACGTCCGCTTGAAGAGCGGAGTGCGCATCCACGGCATGGTCACCGCCGCGGATGGGCGTGGTGTCGCCGATGTGCTGGTGCGCTTTCAGCCGGAGTGGGATGCGGATGCCAATACCATGGGCGGTTGGGGTGAAAGGACCACCGATTTCAGTGGCCATTACGAGTTCGATGCCCTGCCCGGCAAGTATCGGATCGAGTTTCTGACCCGCTATTGGAATTCGACCACCCAACAGACCGTCGTGGTGGGCGAGGGACGCCTGATCGGTGGGTTCGCGGATGGTCAGGGGGGCGTCACCTCGGACTGGAGCGGTGCACGGCTGGTTCAGGTGCTGGCGCCCGTCGCGGTGGATGCGCGTCTGGGCGAGGGTATGACCCTCTCGGGTCATGTGGCCAACGCCGAGGGCAAGCCGGCCATCGGTGCCACGGTCTACGCCCATCTTCACGACTGGAGCCAGGCGTTCCACGCTCAGGTCGATTCCCAGGGCGACTTCACCATGATCGTCTCACCGGGTCAGACGTATCAGCTCGAGGTGTGGCCAGCCTGGTGCGCGGCGGAAAACACCGATCCGGCGCAAGGGTGTGGGGAGGCGTTCGTGCCGTTCACCGGGGGGCGGTGGATCACGCAGCCGGATGCAGGTTGGGTTTCGGGCTGGAGCGTGAACGATCCGACCAGTCGCCCGGTGGTCGTGGCGAGTGCCGCGGCCAGTGTCGGGCCCATTCCCGGCGTGGTCATGGAACAGAGTGACCCTCACATCGTCACCGATGTGCGCATGGATGGCCCGCTTCAGATCGGCGTGCTGGTCGAACAGGCCGTGGAGGTGCATGGACGGGTGGTGGACGATCAGAACCACGGGGTGGCCAATGCCTGGGTGAGCAGCGATTTCGGCGCCGGGCCCACGGACGGAGATGGCTATTTCATCCTGCACCTCCCAGCCGGGAACACGGTCACCCAGGCCCAATCAACCTTCACCATCGGCATCTGGCCGGGCGGATACGAGGATCCCGAGACCCATGCCTGGAAGAGTGGCGATTTTGTCGGCGGCAAGGTGCGGTGCGAGCCGGATGCGACATGCCGGTTGACGATGGACGAGAGCCAGGCGAGTGCTTTTGGCAGCGACTTGGTGCGGGGAGTGCCCTGGCCGGCCTCGGATCTGGGCAACGACCATGACGGTCTGGTGGTGCGGATCAGCCGCGGGGTGACCGTGGTGGGCGAGGTGATGCGGGATGGCCAGGGGATCGGCAACGTGTGGGTGCATGCCCGCTCTCTGGACCAGGGGGTCGGCGCCGGATCATCCACCAACAGCCTGGGTGCGTTCACGATCCGGTTGCCCGCTCCGGCGGATGGCGCCGAGGTCTGGTACGAAATCATGGCGTGGAGCGACGGGCATCTGCCGCCGGAGCCGGTTCTGGCGCGGGTGAAGGGACAAGGCGTGGTGGCGGTGCATGCCATCGATCCGTCCCGATCGGTGGGCGCCAACGGAACCTATCGCCCCGTGCCGGGTGAGTCGTTGCTGGCCGATGATCAGGGTGGCGTACCGGTTCGATTCAATCTGACCAGCGGCAACACGATCTCCGGACGGGTGACGGATGCCCAGAACAACGGGATGGCCTGGACGTGGGTGGATGTTCACACGAAGGACGGCGGCCAATGGTATGGGGCGAATACCGACGAGAACGGCAACTACCGTGTGACGGTGGCCCCTGCGAGCAACTACATCGCGGTGGTGTGGGGATGGAGCGGTCAATACCGGACCACGTATTACAAGAATGTCGGCAAGGAGGATGGGGCGACGCTGATCGACGTGTCGAACGGCAATCGGGAGGATGTGGACATTCAGATGAACTCTGGTGCCAAGATCAGCGGCACGATCAAGGGTCTGACGAGCGGGGTGAAGCTGTGGCTGAACGTCTGGTCGGAGAGCGAGGGGTCGTGGGGCGGCAAGGAGGTGGTCGGGACGGGCCAGGATGTGAGCTATGAGGTGACGGGTCTGGCCCCTGCGAAGGATTACCGTCTGGATTGGCGCTCGGAGAGCGACGAGGTGTCTGCCGGGTACTATGGCGGCGTGGTCGGGGGCGAGGGGTCGGGTGCGAAGAGTTGGGAGAAGGCGACCCTGATCAGCACGTTGAACGGCAATGTGGTGGGTGTTGGGATCGATTTGAACAAGATTCAGACCAAGACCCTGCATGTGAAGGTGGACGGCATACCTGCAGGGACGAAGGCTGTGGACGTGAACCTCTGGTCCGAGAAGCTTGGGAGTGGTCGCTGGAAACAGACGAAGGTGAATGCGGGTCAGACCGAGGTGAGCGTGGATGTGAAGGGTCTGGAGTCGAGCGACGACTATCGGTTGTTCATCGGGGGTCCGGATGCGCTGTTCAAGGTGGGCAACTTCAAGGGCGAGGTGAGCGGGAGTGGGTATCCGGCGACGGGTGGCGGTGTGGTGGGTTGGGATCGTGCCACGTTGATCGACATGTCGTCGGAGCGCTATGTGCATGTGTCGCTGGGAAGCGGTCGCAAGCTGACGGTTGTCGTGAGCGGCCTGCCGAATGGCGAGAAGGCGTGGGTGGATGCGTTTTCGGAATCCACCTGGTCGTGGGGTGGCGGGGAGTTGGTCTCGACGAGCGATACGTCGTCCGTTCAGGTGGAGATCAAGGGATTGGAGGAGGCCGAGGATTACCGGATTTCGATCTGGGGCGCGAAGATTCGTGGCGGCTCCTATGCCGGCGAGAACGCGGAACCGGATACCTGGGACAAGGCCAAACTGGTGAATGTTTCGGGTCAGGATGGTACGGTGACCATGCGGGTGTCGAGCGGTCGGAGCATCAGCGGAGAGGTGACCGGTTTGCAGAAAGGTCAGTGGGGTTGGGTGGATGCATGGTCGCCTGGCAGTTACTCGTGGAGCGGGAATTCGGTGCAGGCCGGCGGCACGGGGACGGACGGGTATGCGCTCGGTGGTCTGGGTCAGGCGTCGGACTTCCGGGTGAGTTTTCTGTCGGAAGGGTATGTGCCCAGGCATGTGGAAGGGGTGGATACCACGAACGGGAATGTGAGTGGGGTGAACTTCGCGGCCTCGACGGGAGGATCGATCGGTGGATCGATCAGCGGGTTGAAAGCCTACGAGTGGGCGCGTGTGGATGCCTGGTCGCCTGCGACGGGAGCGTTTGTGGTGGGTGGCGCGACGGCGGATGGCAGTGGTGCGGCGACGTATCGGTTGACCGGGTTGCCGGATGGGAGCGATTATGTGATCGGATTGTGGCGTGGCATGCAGGGTTTGTTCTACACGACGAGCGGGGTGACGGTGGCGTGGGATCAACATAGCCCGGTGACCGTGAGTTCGGGCGGAGCGGTGAGCGGGATCAACTTCGACCTGAGCAACGCGTCCAATCTGTTTTTGACCCTTTCGGGCGCTGTGAGCGGTGTGGGTGATACGCACGTGGTGGAGATCAACGCCTGGTCTTCGACGGGTGGTGGTCGGACGAGCGTGACGGGGAACGGCACGTATAAGCTGGAAGGTCTGGCGGCAGGCACCTATACGGTGGAGGTGATGGCGCCTGGTTATGTGTCCAAGCGGACCAAGAGCGTGACGGTGGCGAGTGGGGCGGTCACGGAGGTGTCGTGGACGTATGGTTGGAACGACGTGAATGGTGTGTTGTTGCAGGGGAACACCACGGGCCTGAACGTGGCGATGGAGAGCGGTCGTGCGATCAGCGGGACGGTGAGGGTGGGATCGACGGCGGTTTCGGGAGCGTGGGTGAACGCCTGGTCGGAGGTTTTGGCGACCGGTGGAGGGGCGGTGACGGATGCGGCGGGCAAGTACGCGATCAAGGGTCTGCCTGCCGGGACGTATCGGGTGGATGTGTGGACCACGGAAGGGACGGTGGGCGACACGGTGACGGTGGGTACGGATGGGGATCAGGTGAAGGATCTGTCGGTGGTGAAGTCGGCTGGGATCATTCGCGGCAAGGTGACGAGTGACGGCACGACGGCATCGGTGAAGGCGCTGGTGTTGGCGTATGATGCCAGCGGCGTGGAGCGGGATCGTGCGGTGAGCGACAGCGGCGGGGATTACAGGCTGGAGGGTCTGGAACCCAACCAGAGTTACACGCTCAAGGTGTTTGCCGCCACGAACGGCAACTGGAGCACCACGGGTAGCGGCTATGCCACCTCCTGCGCGGTGACGGCCAGCACCGACGGCGCAAACCCGGTCAATCCGGTGTTGGGATCGGTGTGCGTGCCGTGAGGAACATGGGACTCTTTCCGTGATGACGGATCGTCCCTGGAAGCGTGCATGGCGCCTTTGGCTGCTTCTGGCGGGTGTCGTGGTGTTGATGCTTTGGGTCGTGGCGGGGTATCGGTCGCCACGACCCCCGGAGACGACCCCGGAGGCCAAACAGGCCGAGTCGCGTCCGGCCCATCAGGTGGGCGGTCCGACCTTGACCGAGATGCGTGGGGATCGGGTGATCCGCGCCTTTTCGGCCCGGGAGTTCACCACGCGGCGCCGGTCGTTCATGGCCTTCCAGGTCAAGGGGATCGAGGATGCCTGGTTTCAGGATGCGCATCTGAAAATATACCGGTACACGGATAATCAGGATAAACTCCCGGAATCCCTTGGGGAAGAGGTGGGAGCCTTGCTCAAGGGTGTGATCGGCAAGCCCGGTTCCGGAGAGTCCGGGATGTTCATGGCGTTGCCGCGCGTCATGCAACTGATCCTGGAACCAGTTACGGTGGAGATCTTTCTGGACAAGAGCGCGGTGTTGCGACTGCATGCCAGCTCCGCACGCATCGGCAAGGATCGCCAGAGAATCGAATTTCACCAGGCTGAGCTGGAAAATCCCAAGACGAGTCAGAAAATCACCAGCGGGCGCATCGATTGGAATGAGGCATCCCGGTCGTTCGAGATCCGGGAGACGTATCGTGCCGAGAGTCCGTTGGGTCATGCGTTTGCCCGTGGTCTGAGGGTTGGCCTCGATTTCTCCGTTTTCCCCTTGTAACGTTTCCGCGCGGTACCTTTGGGGGGAGCCCCCCACCCCCGACCGATGACCTTCATGGCGTGAGTTTCTCGGTAATGTAACAAAATGAATGCCCTGAAATCGATGGGGGGTATTTTATTGTTTTGACATTTGATGCGAAATCGATCATTAATGAACCGTCGAAATGGTCCGCTCGACGCAGGGCTCCCTGTTGCCATGTCCGTTCCCGAGAGGGGTGGGGAAGTGGGATCGATGAACGCTTTCCGTTTCATACCGTTGTTTTTTCTCCTGCATGGCGTGCCAGCTCCGTTGGATGCGGCGCCTGCCGCCTCCAGCGAGTCCATCCGGCGCGCGGACAGTTCCGTCGCGGGCGACAGCGTGGTCTATCGCAACCACAAACTGAGCGTCAACCTGCGTGCCGTGCCGATCCGGGAGGCGCTGCAAAAGGTCTCCGACCAGGTGGGGCTGTCGTTTCTGGTCGATCCCGAGGTGTCGGGCAAGGTCTCGGCGCAGTTCGAGAATCTGTCGCTGGAAAAGGGGTTGCGGCGTCTGCTGAGCGGCCAGAGTCATGCCATGGTGCATGCGGTTCCCCAGAAGGGCGGGAAGGGTGACAAGAACACCCAACGCATCACCCAGGTCAAGGTGTTCAAGAAGGGCAGTCTGAACCTGACCCGGTACGATACCATCCACCCCTCCGAGCCATCCGAACCGGTGGTCGAGAAAAAAGGTGGAGAGGAGAAAAACGCCGTCAAATCCGGCGACAAGGGGGGCGCCCCCACCCGGGGAACCATCCAAGGCTCCAGCGGCGCCGAGACGGCCAAAACCGGCGGTCGCGAGGTGGACTCCTCCAGACCCCCGTCTCCGGCGCGGGTGGATACCCACGGGGTGCGCGGTCCGGCCCAGGTGATGGCCGCGATCCAGGAAACCGAGTCGGCCATCGCGCTGATACACCGCAAGGCCCAGGGCGAGCGCCAGGCGATCGAATACGAATCGGCCCGCACCCGTGAGACCCTGGCATCGGGTCAAGGCAATCCCAAGGATCTGGTGGACAAACTGACCACCCTGGAGCAGCAAAAGGCCCGCAGCGAACAGAACACCCAGGCGATGCTGGCTCCGGAGCAACAGAAATTGCAGCAGCTGCGCCAGGATCTGGAAAGCCTCAAAACCCCGGCAGAGCAGCAGATCGAAAATCGTGCCATGGTCAACCGCCAGGCGGCGGTGATGCGCGATCAGGCCGGTCAGGTCGAGGAGGCGCGACGCGCCGAGGCGTCCCGTCAGGCGGCGATGGTCGCCGAGCAGCGTGCCAACGCGGCGCGCGAGACCGAGGCCAGGCGACAGGCCGAGATCAGGCGGCAACAGGAGTTGGCGAATCGCAACGCCAGGCCGTGATGACCACGCGCCGATGATGAGACCGTGGAACCGCCGTATGGAGAGGTCTACGGTCGGGGGGTGAGGGGCTCCTCGCGTCATGTTGCCGTTTATGGCGGGACACCGAATGCGCGTGAACCGTTCTCCTCTCGAATTATAAGTATCATCAAAAGCCATTCCACTTCAGGAGATGGAACATGGTTGGACAGTGGATCAAACGGAAAATCGTGCTTGCGGCATTGGTGCTGTTCGGGCTGGGATCCCAGCCCTGCGACGCCCAGGCCGCATCGGTGTCCGGTAGCCTGGTTGACAAGGCCATTGTCGTGGCGGTGAACGCCAACAACGAAACGATCCAGGCTGTCGAAACCCAGCCAACCGGTCAGGTTTCCCCCATCATCTGGGGGTTTACGTTGCAAGATTTGCCGGCCTCCTCGGACATCAGCGTGTACGTCTTCATGGATGGCAAGTTCTTTCCCATGATCTTCTCGAACGGAACCAAGGACGCGTTCCAACTGATCGGAAGCACGTCGGCGTTCAACCTCGGCCTGGTCAGCATCGACTGGCTCAATTATGTGGCACATCCGGCCTCCGCGCCCATCAGTGGCAATGCCCTGGCCTCGACCTCGGACAAACGGTCCACGATCAATTTCACCAGCATCCAGAATACCGCTCTGAATCCGTTTCCCAACATGGATGTGCCCACGCTCATCCAGTATGGCAATGCCCTGTTCAGCCACGGTTGGTTCGTGGTCGCGGACAAGTTTTATGGCCAGGCCGAGCAGTTGGCCTCGACCAACGCTTCGCCCCTTCTGAACCAGGCGCGCGTGCTGCATTCGGTCTCCCAGGTGTTTGCCGTGCTCAACACCGCCCGTTCGGTCGCCAATACCGCCACCACGGACTACGGCAATGGCACGGCGACACTGGGCGATCTTCTGGCCGGGTTTGGTTGCGATCGTCGCCACCTGGGCCTGAGTCTCATGCGTTGCCCCAATCCCCTGCCGGGCACCGCTCCGACCGGGGGGGAGATCAAGGGGTGGCTGAATGCCCATGTCATCCCCAAGGTGTCGGACGCCATCATTCGGATCAGTCAGGTTCCCAACACCCTCGCGGCGTTCACGTTCCGCGACCCGGGTGATCCATGGGATGCCGGCACCACGATCGATCATGCCGATGTTCTGGCGATCAAGGGCATTCTGGAAGCAGGGCTTTCCCAACTGCACTGGTTGCAGGCCTACGAATGGGGCGTGGATGTCGATGATTCGCAACACAAGACCATCGAACAGGTCAAGACCGCCAACCCGAATCTCTCCACCCTTGCCGCGAATGCCACCAGCATCCTGGCGGTTTCCAAGAACCATGCGCTCAGCGCGGTCGATGATCTCCTTGCCGCCATGACCGCCATCCAGTCCCGCTCGGGCTCCCAGACCAGCAACCTGTTCACCCTGAATTCATCCGAGATCACCAGCGCCACGTCGCGCCTGAACGAGGTCAAATCCTCCCTGTCCGCCTCGACCGGGATCAAGGACGAGTCGGGCAATGTTGGCCTGTATCTGAATCTCAGCAAGATCTTCGATGGCATCAGCCTGCGCGCCATGCTGCCGCCGTTTCTTGGCGACGAGTTCGCCGGTCTGTTCCCGGATGCCACCATGGGTGGCGTGTTGCCGGACAACAAATACAATTTTGCCGGTGAAAGCCTGAATCAGGATGTCAACGGGGATGGGCTTCCCGATCTTCTGCAATCGTCCTTGCCCATGTACGTGCCCACCATCAACTCCACCATCACCGTGGACGGTGCCACCGCGGACTGGTCCGATATCAACCCGGTTCTCACAGATCCTTCCAACGATGTCATCGATTACTTGAACACCGTGCCGTTGGCCGATATCGCGCCTTACGGCGCGGCGGATTTTCGCCGATTGTTCGTCGCCCAGGACAGCGGTAAGGTCTATCTGCGCATCGACCGTGCATCCGATGTCATGCCTGCCGGGTTTACCGCGACCTATTCGGTGATGTTCACGGCGATCGATACGCCTGTTTATGATGTCACCTACATCTATCTGAGCGGGAACAGCATCAACTGCTACCATAATTCCCAGACCTTCACTCCGGCCAGTTATGTGATCTCCGGACAGACGGTGGAAATTTCCTGTCCGCTGAGCGCATTCATGAATCTGACCGGTCACTATCGTGTCGATGTCTATTCAAGCGTGTGGAAGAGTGGCGGGGGTCAGTACTTCGAATACAACGATATGGCCCGTATTGGTTCCTTGACCTTCGGCCCCAAGCCCGCTCTGGCCAGTGGTGGCACATCCACCCCGCTCTGGGTCTCCTCCACCTCGTTGACCCAGACTGTCGGCCAAAGCTCTGCGGTCACCGTCAGCGGGGGCACCACGCCCTATTCTTTCAACATTGATCCGCCCAGTGCCGGCGTGATTTCCCTCTCCGACACCGCGGCCACGGGTACGACGATCACCTGTCTGAAGGCCGGAACCTCCACGCTACGGATTCCGGACAGCGGCATCGGTGCGCAAGCACAGAGTGGTTCGGTCGCGGTGACCTGCAACGCGGCGGCGGTCTCGTTTGCGGTCGATCCGACCTCGTTGAATCTGAATGTCGGCGCGAAAAGCACGTTGGTGTTCAGCGGTGGCAGCGGCTCGTATTCGATCCAGGTCGATAACTCCGGCGTGATCAGTCTGGGTGAGATTACCGGCACCTCCGCCGAGATCTACTGCATGAAGGCGGGAAGCTCCACGGTGGGCGTTTTGGACACGGCCTCGCATACCGCGTCCGTACCGGTCACCTGCAATGCCGTTCCGCCGACCACGGTCTCGTATGATCCGGTCAATCTGACCGTGGGGAGCGGCATGCGGTCGCTCTCCTTCCCGACCGGCACCACGGTGACGGTCTTGACCGGCACGGACGTGATCTCCGGTTCGGCCACGGGGGTGAGTTGTCTGAAGGCGGGAACGGCCACGGTGGGCATCGTCAATACCAGCGCCAACACCGAGGGGAGCACCACCGTTCGTTGCGTGGCTCCGGTTGCCGAGATCACCACCACCGACACCTCGCGCTGGGTCTTCCCGACTCCGGACATCACCATGGTGACGGAGGCCCGCTGGATGGCGAACGGCTCTTCGGTCGTCGAGAATTTCCTGGACTATTCGCGCACCGGCGGAACCACCACCCTCAAGGATCGGAGTGTGTCGATCCATGCCACCAGCTGGGGTGAGATCTACTACACCCACGATGCCAACGGTCTGACCATTCACGGCGAGAAGGAGAATACCCTCGGCACGAATGCCAGCACCCGTTACATCCATTACGGTTTGATCACCGCCCCGAATCTGGCGAGTGCCGGCGTGGTTTCCGCCGACCTGGCGGACTCCAACCGCACCACGCCTCCGGCGCGCATGCCGCACGACCTCGCCTCGGGGGTGGTTTCGCCCCAGTATGTGGTGCGCTACGCGCTGGATGATCAAGGGAACATCATTCCCTCCAGCTGGACCGTGATCAAAACCGAAATCACGGTGACCCCGAACGTCAATCTGCTGGCCTCGGTCCCCCCGACCGAGCGGGCCAGCGACACCTATTTCGCCCATTGGCGTGACACGATCACCCATCCGGATCTGTTGAACAAGATCTCCCGCGTGGCCCATATTCAAATGGTGGAGTCCCAGTACACCGCCATGGGCGTCACGACCCCCTCCAGCCAGTTCACCAGCCACCTCTATCAGGCCCAGGATCTGGGCACGGTCTACGAGGTGACTGCGGCGAACAACGGCGTCTGGAAGGGTGGCCTGACCGCGATGACCTCCCTGACCGGTGAGCTGAAATCCCTGTCGGCGCAACGGGTCAAGACCCGCAAGGTGCGCATCGACGCGCCGGTTGGCACGGTTCTGAACAGTGCCTTCGTCTGGACGCGCGGGGATCACACCAGCGGCGCCTTTGCCAGCAATCCGCATGGTCACAATGCGGTATCCCTGATCAACGAAACGCCGGGAACCAACAGCGCCCTGTTCACCCTCTTCAACCGCCTCGATCCGCCGGCGGATGATCAGGTGGAGGTGCTCAACGTCACCTATGGCGCCATGGGTTTCATGCCGAAAACCGTTCCGGTCCAGACCAGCGCCATCACCGATCCACAGGTTCTGACATTGACCCAGGCCGATCAGCCAGGCCAACCACTGGTGGCATCCGACAGCCCGGTACAAACGACATCGTTCTTCCAGTTCTCCGAAGTCCCGCCGACCATGAGCATGGCGACGGTCACGCTGAGTCCGGTGAATCTGAGCGTGGACGACACCCATTATCGCGTTTTGAACCTCCCGACCACCCTCGGCACACCGACCATCGAGGTGACCTCGGTCTCCACGCCCGACATGATCCTGGGCGACCCGATCAACGGCGTGAAGTGTCTCAAGGAGGGGACCGCCCAGGTCAAGATCACCTTCGGTACCCAGGCCCAAGGCTCCACCACGGTCAACTGCGTGGCTCCGGCCCCGGCGGATACCCTGGTGAGACTGCCGGAGTGGTTGTTCCCGGAGAACACCACCCTGGTCACCAACACCCGTTGGCAGCCGAATGGTACCCCTGTCCGGTACGACGCCAGTTTGCAAGCGAGCCGCGCGCTTGGTGCCGGAACATGGCATGGCCGTGACGTGAAGGTGATGCGCAACGAGGATGGGGAGGAGTATTACACCCTGGATGAGACCCATGGTCTGGCCTTTCATGGAGAGAAACGGTTCGATCGCGACCGGAACACCATGGAGTCTGCCGTCAACTTCAGCCTGATCAACCCGCCCAACCTGACCACCGGGATCACGGAGGCCGATTTGGCCGATGCCAATCGCACCGCTCCGGTCACGCTGGTTCCGGGTCTGTTGACGAGCGAGCGTTCCAACACCGTGTACACGGCCCGTTTCGAAGTGGACGCGACCGGGACTCTCAAGAGTGACAAGTGGTCGGTCACCAAGACCGAAATTCATGTCAACGGCAACGTCAACCTGTTGTCCCCGGTGCCGCCGTCGGAGTTCTTCTCCACCCCCGCGGATCCATCCACCGTGGATGGGTACTTCGCCGGTTGGCGTGATTCGGTCACGGATCCGGAACTTCTGAAAAAACTGACCCATGCCTTGCACGTCAAGGTGATCGAGACCCGCTACGAGGCGTTCGGTACCCAGGGGGTCGCGAATGCCGTCAGCCAGACCAACGACATCTATCTGGTTCAGGGGCTGGGTGTCGTCTACGAGCGCAACAGAGAGCACGATGGGGTCTGGAAGGGGGCCTTGTGGGCCTTCACGGATCCGAATGGGGATGTGCATGCCCTGACCTTGACCGGTGTCACGACCAGGAGCGTCGAGATCGTCGGGCCGGAAGGATCAACCCTGACCGGGGCCTATGTTTCCATGCACGCCCCGCATCTGGATCCCGCGCTCTACAACACGATCCACACCCACAACAACACGGGTTGGTTCAAGGAGGCCAGTGGCAATCGGGTCTCGTTCATCACCTTCAACCGGCTGAACGTGCCGGATAACGACCAGGTGACCCAGTGGAATGTCAGCTATGGCGCGGAAGGTTTCGTGCGCAAGGACGTTCAGGTGGACACGGCGCCCGCCTATTCGTTCGCGCTCACGGATGCGGATCGGGTCAATCCGACTCCGGCGTCGTTGACCGCCACCCTTTCGTCGCAGAGTCTGACCGTCGGTGTTCAAGGTCAGATCGTGGTGAGCGGTGGCACGCCGACCTATCGTTATGAGACGAGTGCCGGCTTCCTTTCGGTGTTCGAGTACACGTCCACGGGTGCCAAATTGAGCTGTTCGGGTGCGGGCAGCGGCACGGTGACGGTTTTCGACGCGGCCAATCAGAGCAAGGTGGTGGAGGTGCTCTGCACCGCGCCGTCGGGTGGCGGCACAAGCACCCCCTTCACGTTGGAACCGATCAACCTGACGGTTGGCAGCCAAGCCCGCGCGGTGAATGTCCCGAGCGGCGCGGTGCCCGGCATCACGGCGGGTGCGGATGTGATTGAGCTGGCCGAGACGGGCGTGATCTGCAAGAAGGCCGGGACCGCCACGGTCCATGTGACCGTCGGCACGGACCAGGCGACCACCACGGTCACCTGTCTGAATCCGCCGGCCAATCCGGACACCGCGATTTCCATCGTGGATTGGCTCTTCCCGGCGGAGACCACCCTGGTGACCCATGGTCTTTGGCAGCCGAAGTCAACGACCTCGGGCGGCACGCTTGAGTACTCCATGCAGGCTTCCGTCGCCCATGGCACGGCCATGCTCAAGGATCGGGCCGTCTCCGTGGAGCGCAACGGCGATGGGGAGAGCTATTACACCCTGAATGAGCATGGTTTGACCTTCCATGGTGAGAAACGTGTGGATTTCTGGCAGAACCGCACCAGCCGCACCATCCATTTTGGCTTCGTGACCGATCCGGACATCGCGACCGGCATCGGCGCGGCCACGTTGGCCCAGGAGAACCTGACCGCGCCCAAGCCCTTCGTCCCCGCCACGGTGACGCAGGCCGGCACGCATACCCACGTTGGCGTCAGTTTCGAGCTGGATGCCAACGACCAGATCCTGCCCGACAAGTGGACGGTCACCAAAACCGAAATCACCCTCACGCCGAACGTGAACCTGCTGGCTGCGGTGCCTCCGGCGGAAGCGTTGCGCGACAACGGCTATTTCGCCCACTGGCGCGATTCGATCACCGATGCGGAGTTGTTGCAGAAGGTGATGCATGCCCTGCATGTGAAGATGGTCGAGACCCGTTATCACCCCGGCCAGACGAATCCGGAATCCCAGACCAATCATGTCTTCCTGGGACAAGGCGTGGGTCCGCTCTTCGAGCACAATCAGGAGGGCGATGGCCTCTGGTCGGGTGCTTTGCGGGCGATTGTGGATGCTTCTGGCGTTTTGAAATCCCTGACCACGGATCAGGTGGCGATCCGTCAGGTGGATATCGTGGGACCGGAAGGGGTTGAACTGAAAGGTGCTTACGTGCAGGCGCGCGCCGAGCACATGGATACCGCCAAGTACAATCCGCCCCACGCCCATCAACTGACGGGTTGGTTTACCAGCCAACCGAACGAGCATACCGCCCGGTTGGCCTTGTTCACCCGTGTCAATCCGCCGGAAACCGACAAGGTGGAGACCTGGCAGATGAACTACGGCGCCGAGGGCTATGTGCGCAAGCACGAGTCGGTGCCGACCGCCACCATGGGCAGTCCGCATACCCTCGCCCTCACCACGGCGGATCAGGGGATTGCCAAGCCGTTCCGCGTCACCTTTGCGGATGGTACGCCGGTTCAGGATGCCGGACTTCAGATTCTGCGCCACGATGGCACGCAGTGCGTCAGTGGTTCGGGCGAGGGCAGCCACTATGGTTTGGGTGACGAGGGGGTGGTCACGGTGCCCCTGACGCCCGGCACCCACTGCGTGGGCGTCTGGCCGAACAACGGCTCTGGATCGTTCATGGGCGGCTGGTATGATTCGGCTGCTGCTGTTGGCACGGTCAATGTCAAGGAGCAACTGACCAGCGCGGCTTCGTTCACGGTCTCCGTGACCAGTGGCGAACTGGTCCTGGTCGTGGGAAGTGGGGGAGGAACGCCGGATATGGTGACCCTCTCCGGCACCATCACCGATGGCACGAATGGTCTGGGTAATGTCCAGATCCGCGCCAGGTCCACTTCCGACACCGAGTACACCGTCGTGACCAGCCCGTCCGGCACCTTCTCCATGACTCTGCCGGTGGGAACCTACTCCTTCAAGTTCAGCTACGAGGGAGGATCCTACAGCGCCGAGGCGTATCTTCATTCGATCTCTGAAACCGGCATTCAGTTGAGCGCGGAAGACGACCACGCCATGCCGATCCCGGTTCAGCAGTCGTTGACCCTGCCGGTGATCAAACTGACCTCCGAATACCAAAGCGGCGGTGGCGGCGGTGGCGGCGGTGATACCGGCGGCACCAAAATCACGGTCTCCGGGACCGTGACCAACAGCAAGGGCGGTCTGAGCGGTATCCAGGTCGAGTTCCAGCCGGATTGGAACAACAATACCGGCTATCTGGAGTGGGTGACGGTCAAGAGCGGCGAGAATGGCGCCTACACGGCTTCGATCAAGCCTGGCAAGTACCGTGTGCAGCTCCGTTCCGAATATTGGGACAACACCCAGCAGAAGATGGTGAAGATTCCGGGGGTTCTGGGATGGGGTGGCTATGCGTCTGGTGACGGCAAGACCAGCGAGATGTGGGATCAGGCCGAGGTGTTTGACTTCACCCAGGCGACCACGCTCAATGCGCTCATGCCGAGTGGCGTGCTCGTCTCCGGCGTGGTGAAGAATGCCGAGAATCAGCCGGTCAGGAATGTCAAGGTTGAGTTGCAACCCGATTGGGAGAGCGCGTCCGATGTCGCCGAGTGGCGCGACGCGATCACGGATCAGGATGGCAAGTATTCGGTCTTCGTCAAGAAGGGATCGGTCTACCGGATCTTCTTCAATACCAACTACTGGAACTGGGAGACCCAGACCCAGGTGAAGCTGCCTGGCCTTGGAGGTTACAGCACCGGTTCCACGGAGAACATCACGGTCAATGGCAACATGGATGCGGCCAAGAAGTATCGCATCGACACGGATACGGTAGTGGATGCCCAACTGTTGGCCTCGTTGTCCATCAAGGGCAAGGTGACCTCGGGAGGGACGACGCCTCTGAACGATATCCCGGTGCGCTTCCAGCCGGAGTTGGATCCGGAGACCAACTCCTACGGGATTTGGGGTGAGGTGCGTACCAACGCGCTGGGTGAGTATGAGTTTTCCGCGCAACCGGGCCGTTATCGGATCGAGATTCCGAGTTCTACCTGGAGATGGGATCTGAATCCGCCGGTCGAGGAGAAGCTTCCCAATGGCCTGGTTGGGGGGTTTGCCGATGGCGAGGGGCATGTGACGCAGGAGTGGTCGAGCGCCAAGGTGTTCGAGGTCAAGTCCTCCGTCACGGTCAACATGGATCTGGTGACCGGCATGACTCTCTCCGGCAAGGTGGTGCGCAGCGATGGCACTCCGGTCAAGGGGGCCTCGGTGAGCGTCCACACCCACGATTGGAACAGCAATTTCAGCAAGAGTACCGGAGATGACGGCTCCTTCTCGGTGACGGTGATTCCGGGCAAGGAGTACAAGGTGGATGTCTGGCCAGCCTACTGCGAAGGTGCCGCCACGTCGAATCCGGAGTGTTCCAACGCGGTCAAGTTCCAGGGCGGCAGCTGGATCACGCCTCCCAAGGCCTCCTGGGTGAGTCGTTGGGTCGAGAGCGAGCATGAATCGCGTCCGCTGGTCAAGGCCAGTGTGATCGATGCCACGCAGGTCCTGACCCACAACGACATCTCCGGCCAGGAGCCGGGCGTGGTGCCGGGCATGGTGATGTCGCAATGGGATGAGCACCTGGTCACCAACATCCTGATGGACAAGTCGCTGGTGATCGGCATTCGGGTCGATGCGGGCAAGCCGATTCAGGGTCGGGTGGTGGATGGGCAGGACAACCCGGTTCCTTATGCCTGGGTCAACACCCCGTTTGGTGGCATGGCCACGGATCAGGGTGGGTATTTCACCATGAATCTGCCGTCGGTAAATCTGGAACAGGGAGTTGATAATACGTTTGATATCAGCATTTATCCCGGTGGTCACGTTGACCAGCAGGGGATGTGGGTGCCGGGCAGCGGCTTCATGGGGGGCGTGGTGACCGGCTCCATGGAGTCTGGTTTCTCGTTAAGCAACGATTGGCAGCAGGCGGTTCGCTTCGAGAAGGATCTGAATCGTGACGCGGAAGGCGAGGTCGCCTGGCCTCAGACGGATATCGGCCATGATCTCAAGGGTCTGCTCGTCAAGGTGAGCAAAGGTATCGAGATCAAGGGCACGGTCACGGGGAATGGTCAACCGTTGGCCAACGTTTGGGTGAATGCCTGGTCGCACGAGGCGCGTCAGGGTGGTGGTCAGTCCACGGATTCCAGCGGTCACTATGCCATGCTGGTTCCGAATCCAGCTCCGGGCCAAACCGTCTGGTATGAGGTCAATCTGTGGAACGAGCAGTATCTGCCGCCGGAGCCGGTTCTGGTGCGGGTGCAGGCTGCGGGTGTGACGGGCGTCTTTGCGCGCGCCAAGGACAAGTACATCGAGGATGAGGATGGTTTCTATCGTCCGGCGCCGGGTTCGGCGATCGGTGAGGAGAAGCCGGATGGCACCGCGACCGTGGACTTCAATCTGACCAGCGGCAACACGATCTCCGGACGGGTGACGGATGCCCAGAACAACGGGATGGCCTGGACGTGGGTGGATGTTCACACGAAGGACGGCGGCCAATGGTATGGGGCGAATACCGACGAGAACGGCAACTACCGTGTGACGGTGGCCCCTGCGAGCAACTACATCGCGGTGGTGTGGGGATGGAGCGGTCAATACCGGACCACGTATTACAAGAATGTCGGCAAGGAGGATGGGGCGACGCTGATCGACGTGTCGAACGGCAATCGGGAGGATGTGGACATTCAGATGAACTCTGGTGCCAAGATCAGCGGCACGATCAAGGGTCTGACGAGCGGGGTGAAGCTGTGGCTGAACGTCTGGTCGGAGAGCGAGGGGTCGTGGGGCGGCAAGGAGGTGGTCGGGACGGGCCAGGATGTGAGCTATGAGGTGACGGGTCTGGCCCCTGCGAAGGATTACCGTCTGGATTGGCGCTCGGAGAGCGACGAGGTGTCTGCCGGGTACTATGGCGGCGTGGTCGGGGGCGAGGGGTCGGGTGCGAAGAGTTGGGAGAAGGCGACCCTGATCAGCACGTTGAACGGCAATGTGGTGGGTGTTGGGATCGATTTGAACAAGATTCAGACCAAGACCCTGCATGTGAAGGTGGACGGCATACCTGCAGGGACGAAGGCTGTGGACGTGAACCTCTGGTCCGAGAAGCTTGGGAGTGGTCGCTGGAAACAGACGAAGGTGAATGCGGGTCAGACCGAGGTGAGCGTGGATGTGAAGGGTCTGGAGTCGAGCGACGACTATCGGTTGTTCATCGGGGGTCCGGATGCGCTGTTCAAGGTGGGCAACTTCAAGGGCGAGGTGAGCGGGAGTGGGTATCCGGCGACGGGTGGCGGTGTGGTGGGTTGGGATCGTGCCACGTTGATCGACATGTCGTCGGAGCGCTATGTGCATGTGTCGCTGGGAAGCGGTCGCAAGCTGACGGTTGTCGTGAGCGGCCTGCCGAATGGCGAGAAGGCGTGGGTGGATGCGTTTTCGGAATCCACCTGGTCGTGGGGTGGCGGGGAGTTGGTCTCGACGAGCGATACGTCGTCCGTTCAGGTGGAGATCAAGGGATTGGAGGAGGCCGAGGATTACCGGATTTCGATCTGGGGCGCGAAGATTCGTGGCGGCTCCTATGCCGGCGAGAACGCGGAACCGGATACCTGGGACAAGGCCAAACTGGTGAATGTTTCGGGTCAGGATGGTACGGTGACCATGCGGGTGTCGAGCGGTCGGAGCATCAGCGGAGAGGTGACCGGTTTGCAGAAAGGTCAGTGGGGTTGGGTGGATGCATGGTCGCCTGGCAGTTACTCGTGGAGCGGGAATTCGGTGCAGGCCGGCGGCACGGGGACGGACGGGTATGCGCTCGGTGGTCTGGGTCAGGCGTCGGACTTCCGGGTGAGTTTTCTGTCGGAAGGGTATGTGCCCAGGCATGTGGAAGGGGTGGATACCACGAACGGGAATGTGAGTGGGGTGAACTTCGCGGCCTCGACGGGAGGATCGATCGGTGGATCGATCAGCGGGTTGAAAGCCTACGAGTGGGCGCGTGTGGATGCCTGGTCGCCTGCGACGGGAGCGTTTGTGGTGGGTGGCGCGACGGCGGATGGCAGTGGTGCGGCGACGTATCGGTTGACCGGGTTGCCGGATGGGAGCGATTATGTGATCGGATTGTGGCGTGGCATGCAGGGTTTGTTCTACACGACGAGCGGGGTGACGGTGGCGTGGGATCAACATAGCCCGGTGACCGTGAGTTCGGGCGGAGCGGTGAGCGGGATCAACTTCGACCTGAGCAACGCGTCCAATCTGTTTTTGACCCTTTCGGGCGCTGTGAGCGGTGTGGGTGATACGCACGTGGTGGAGATCAACGCCTGGTCTTCGACGGGTGGTGGTCGGACGAGCGTGACGGGGAACGGCACGTATAAGCTGGAAGGTCTGGCGGCAGGCACCTATACGGTGGAGGTGATGGCGCCTGGTTATGTGTCCAAGCGGACCAAGAGCGTGACGGTGGCGAGTGGGGCGGTCACGGAGGTGTCGTGGACGTATGGTTGGAACGACGTGAATGGTGTGTTGTTGCAGGGGAACACCACGGGCCTGAACGTGGCGATGGAGAGCGGTCGTGCGATCAGCGGGACGGTGAGGGTGGGATCGACGGCGGTTTCGGGAGCGTGGGTGAACGCCTGGTCGGAGGTTTTGGCGACCGGTGGAGGGGCGGTGACGGATGCGGCGGGCAAGTACGCGATCAAGGGTCTGCCTGCCGGGACGTATCGGGTGGATGTGTGGACCACGGAAGGGACGGTGGGCGACACGGTGACGGTGGGTACGGATGGGGATCAGGTGAAGGATCTGTCGGTGGTGAAGTCGGCTGGGATCATTCGCGGCAAGGTGACGAGTGACGGCACGACGGCATCGGTGAAGGCGCTGGTGTTGGCGTATGATGCCAGCGGCGTGGAGCGGGATCGTGCGGTGAGCGACAGCGGCGGGGATTACAGGCTGGAGGGTCTGGAACCCAACCAGAGTTACACGCTCAAGGTGTTTGCCGCCACGAACGGCAACTGGAGCACCACGGGTAGCGGCTATGCCACCTCCTGCGCGGTGACGGCCATCTCGGGCGATGGCACGACGCAGAATCTGACCCTGGGTACGGCACCGCAGTGCGCGCCATGAGAATGGTCGCAAGAAAGTTTTGACCCGAAGATCTCCCCTCCCGGTACAGGGAGGGGAGTTTTGCCATATCAATACATCAGGATGGGACCATGAAGCGTAATCATTCCTTTCAGGTACTGTGGATCGTGATGGTGTGGATCTGCTCGACTCTCAGCGCGTCGGCAACCATCACGACAGGGGCAACGAATGTGGTCAGCTCGACGCATACGGTCTCCCAGTCATCGACCGCGACCACGATGACCTTTACCTGGACCAAGGCGGTATCCAGTTTCGGGACAAGCGCGAACATTCGTTACGAGTATGTCCTGACCACGGATACCGGGGCGGACAATGCCACCACGTTTCAAGGTTACCTCGACACGGCCAGTGAAACCGCTCTTTTGAAGCGTGGCACCCTGACCAATGCGACGACGGTCAGCTTTTCTTCGTTGTCGGACGGCAGTTTCTATTTTTATCTGCGCGCGGTGGATGACTCGGGGGTGGTGGGCACATCCATCGGCAAGAGCGGCCCCTACATCATCAACACCTTGCCGACCCTGGATTCGTCCACGCCGATCACCCCGGCCTCGGGCGCGCACCAGTCGGCGATTTCGGTGACCATCAACGGTGGCAACTTTCTGAGTGGCGCCACGGTGCAACTGGTCAACGGCAAGCGCACCTCGGGTAGTTCGACCATTAACCTCTCCACGGTGACCTTGACCAACGTGGTTCTGGGCAGTGCCACCCAGTTGACGGCCACGGTTCCGGCCAGCACGGCGCCTGGGGTGTATGACATTCAGGTCACCAATCCGAACACCAAATCGGCTTCGGCGGTGGGCAAGTACACCTCGACCAACACCTTGCCGGTGGCGGTGCCGGGAAGTGCCTCGACGGTCAATCTGGATACCAGCGGTTCGGTTTCCGTGAGCCTTTCGGGCAGTGGCACGGACGCGGATTCGGACACGATTGCCACCTACACCTGGACTTTGACCAGCATGCCGACCGGTGCCACCATCACGAGTGGCGGTGCGGCGATGGCGGCCAACTCCACCTTGACGGGTGCCAGCCAGACCGTGGTGATTCGGACGCAAGGTCAATATGTCTTTTCGCTGGTGGTGAACGATGGGTATGACAGCAGCGCGGCGGTGACCAAGACGGTCACGGTGAATGCGGCGGCTGGCACCAATACCGCGCCGGTGGCCAATCCAGGCAGCGACAGTACGGTGGCTCCGGGCACCGAGGTGACGCTGAACGGCGGCAACTCCTCGGATGTGGACGGCAACGCCCTCACCTATACCTGGAACCTGACCAGCAAGCCGAGTACCTCCACGTTGTCCACCGGCACCAGCTCGATCACCAAATCCACCACCAACCCGGCTCTGGCCACCTTCACCCCGGACAAGAAGGGGGCATATGTGGTGAGTCTGGTGGTCAACGACGGGACGGTGGATTCGGCGGCCAAGAGTGTCACCGTGACCGCCAACACCGCGCCGGTGGCCAATGCCGGCAGTGCCCAGACCGTGGCCGTCGGCGCGACGGTGACCCTGGATGGCAGCGGTTCCACGGATGCGGATACCGGGGATACCATGACCCATGCCTGGACCCAGACCAGTCCGACCACGCCGGTGGTGACCCTTTCGAGCGCAACGGCCCAAAAACCGACCTTCACCCCGACCGCGAGCGGCAGTTACACGTTCCGTCTGGTGGTCAACGATGGCACCCAGAACAGCACCAACACTTCGACCGTGACCATCACCGTATACAACAAGCCGGTGGCCAGCGTGGCTGCGGCGCAAATCTTCGCGGCTCCGGGAAGCACGGTGACGCTGGATGGCTCGACCTCGACGGTCGGGGCCACGGGTGGCACCTTGACCTATGCCTGGACCCAGACCTCGGGTCCATCCACGGTCACGCTCTCCTCGACCTCCGTGCCCAAGCCGACCTTCACCGCGCCCACGACCCTTGGTACCTGGATCTTCAGCCTGACGGTGAACGATGGCTACAACTCGAGCGCCACGCCGGCCACGGTGACGGTGGTCACCAACAACAAGCCGGTGGTCAGCGCCGGGTCGGCCAAGACCGTCACCACGGCGGGGACGATCTCCCTGTCCGGCACGGCCACCGATGCCGATTCCCACACCATGACCTATGCCTGGACCGTGGTGAGTCAACCGACCGGTTCGAGCATCACCTTGAGCAACGCCACCACCTTGACCCCTTCGTTCACGCCGTCGGTGAGTGGTCAATACACATTCAGGCTGACGGTTTCGGATGGCAAGGAGAGTGTGACCTCCGATGTGACGGTGACCTACAGCAACATGCCTCTGGATGTGGACCGGGATGGCAGTGTCACGGCCACGGATGGTTTGTTGATTCAGCGGCGTTTGACCGGTGGTGACATCATCATCGATGGCGTGGGGTTGCCGTCGGATCAGAACGATACGATCCGTGGCCGGATTGATGCCTTGGGAACGTTGTTGGATGTGGATCAGAATGGCAGTGTGGGTGCCACGGATGGCTTGCTGATTCAACGGCGTCTGACGGGTGGTGACATCATTATTGATGGCGTAGGTCTGCCGACCGATCAGAATGATACGATCCGTGCGAGAATTGATGCCTTGAAATGATAATTGATTTTCATGAGCAGGGCGTTCATTATGTGTCGATGGAGGCGGGGATTCGTCACTCTTGGTGCATGGATGGTCTCTGTCGGGGGCCTGTTTCATCCCATGCCAGATGGTCTGGCCGCGAGCGGTGAACAGGTTCTTGCGCCAACCGTGGTGAGTCAGGCGGTTCAGGCGGGTGAGACTGTGGTGCTGACGATCCGTTACGCGACCGACAACGGTTCCGATGCCCGAACGAGCGGATTGGGCGTGGGTGTTCATTACGATTCCAATCGGTTGGTTTTTACCGGCTTTTCGGATGTCTATCAGGATCTCCAGCCCCTGAGTGGCAACAGCGCGGCGGCTCTGATCGGTCGCGATTCCGTGCCGCGGGTGGATGAAGAGGATCTCGATCGCGATCCCACGACGAACCGAAGGGTTGGTTTGGCTTGGGTGGGATTGGATGGACGCTGGCCGGACCCGGGCGTGACCTTGCCCATGGCGTTGTTCAAGGTCCATTTTCGGGTCTCTGCCGGAGCCCAGGGGACGACGACGGTGCGTTTTTCCAGTCTGGGTACGGCCAATGGTTATGATTTGACGGCGACCTCCGCCGAGGTGAACGCCACGCCCTCGGCGTATGTGGTATTGGATGTGGATCACAGTGGCCGTGTGGATGCCACGGATGGCTTGTTGATTCAGCGTCGCTTGAATGGCGCGGATCTCATCGATTCGGATGTGCGGTTGCCGACCGGTGAGAATAATCGCTCGGTCCTCGAACGGGTCGATGAGTTGCGGGTTTATCTGGATGTGGACCAAAGCGGGCAAGTGGATGCCACGGATGGGTTGCTGATGGTACGGCGTTTGAATGGCGCGGATATCCTGGATTCGGGGCTTTTGCTTCCAGATCCTCAGAGCAATGCCACGGTGATCTCCCATATCGACTTCTTGAAATAGCGTGATGTCTGATGTGGAAGGTGGGCGTGGTTGACAGTTCTTGAGACGAGATGGGGGTTGTTTGACGTTGAGATGTTATGCTTTGATATCATTTTGATCTCTTTTCCAATCATGTTTAAGTGAGGTGTTTGCCATGTTTCCATGGTTGCATACGATGCAAGAGGGCAGGATCCGTCATGGTTTGATCGCAGTTTTCCGCTCGTTGATCGTGGCGGTTCTGATTCTGTTCAGTGGCCAGGTTTGGGCAGCCACGGGTGGCCAGTTGTTGGTGACGAGCAGTACGGATACTGCGGCACCAGGCTCTTTTGTGGATGTGACGGTGGCGGTATCCGCCAATGCGGATGGCGCGACAAGGATCAACACGGCGGGCGTGATCGTGCAGTGGGACCATCGGATTTTTGCGTTGGACGCGGGGAGCGTGGGGACCTCTGGGGATAATGATCCGCACAAAACCAAATATCTTGAAGCCTATACAGATAACGAAGGGGTTGATCGTACCAGACTGATCAACAATGAGAACAGCCGGATCACCATGATCGCCAACACGGGTGGCACGGACTCGATGGTTTCGGGCATTTCCGAACAGAGTGTCAGTGGTGAGACGCTGTTTGGGGTCAGCAACCAGGCCTTTATCAACTACACGCGCCTGACATCCATGTACCAGGCCAATGCGGTCATCAACAATTACAAGGTCATGACCTTGAGACTGGTGGTCAAGAGTGGCGCGACGGCGGGTTCTTCGCCGATCAAGGCCTGGTTCAAGGCGGTTTCGGACAACAAGTCATCGACGGTCAGTTCCTACACCGAGGGAACCGCACCGGTCACGGTGGTGTTGCCCACCATGGATGCGGACACGAACGGTACGACGCGCACCGGGACGGTCAACACGGCGGTCTCTCCGGTGCTGGGGGTTTACCTGCATACCATCGACACGCCGAACGCGAATGTGGATGTGACCTTCACTGCGGATGCGGGCGGCAACTTCGTGGGTGGCACGGAAGTCGGTGGCAAGAGCACCATCACCGTCAAGAGCGGTTCGAATGGTATTGCCACGGCTCCGGCCTTCACTCTGCCGCAGACGGCGGGGGTTTATACGGTCACGGCATCGGCCACCGGGTATACTTCCAAGACCTTCACCTTGACCGCCACGGCTGGGGCGGCGGCGAGCATCGCCGCCAACTCCGGCACCGGTCAGAGCGGGGCGGTGGACACCAACCTGGCCAATCCGTTCGGTGTGATCGTCAAGGATGCCTACAACAACGTGGTCTCCGGTGCCACGGTGACCTTCGCGGTTGCCAGTGGTGGGGGTTCCGTGAGTGCCGCCAGCGCGAACACCAATTCCAGCGGTATCGCCACCTCCACCCTGAAACTGGGTCAGACGGCGGGCGCCAACTCGGTGACTGCCTCGGTCGCGGGCGTGACCAATCCGGTCACCTTCACGGCCACCGGCAACGCGGGTGCGGCGACCCAGGTTGTTTTGGGTGCCTCGTCGTCCACGGTGAGCGCCACGTCGGCCAACCAGGTGACCTTGACCGGTACGCTCAAGGATTCGTTTGGGAACACGGTGACCTCGGATAACGCGACGGTGGTTACCTTCGTGTTGGACTCCACCAGCTATGGCACATTGACGTCGGCCACGGCGACAGCCAGTTCCGGTGTTGCCACGACCACGTTGAACACGGTTGCACAGGCCCAGGGCACCACCAGCCTGATGATCTCGGTGGATGCCTCCACGCCGACCATTCTGGCGAGCAGCGTGACCAATCTGCCGATCACCCTGGCCTACAACGTGATGACCAAGACTCCCGCAGGTGACACGCAGACCGGCACGGTGAACACGGCATTGGCCAACGCGATGGTCGTGACGTTGACCACGGGTGGCTCGCCGATCACGACGCAGCAGGAGGTGACTTTCACGGCCTCGGCAGGCAAGTTTGCCAACGGGACCGACACCACCAAGGTGACCACGGTGAATGGCGTGGCCACGGCCACGACTTTCACGCTGGGGACCACGGCGGGCACCCAGACGATCACCGTTTCGGCTTCCGGCTTCCCGTCGGTGACCTTTACCCAGACCGCGAATGCGGGCGCGGCGGCGAGCATCGCCGCCAACTCCGGCACCGGTCAGAGCGGGACGGTGGACACCAACCTGGCCAATCCGTTCGGTGTGATCGTCAAGGATGCCCACGACAATGTGGTCTCCGGTGCCACGGTGACCTTCGCGGTTGCCAGTGGTGGGGGTTCGCTCAGTTCGACCACGGCGACCACCACCAGCGGTATCGCCACCTCCACCCTGAAACTGGGTCAGACGGCGGGTGTCAACTCGGTCACCGCCTCGGTCGCGGGCGTGACCAATCCGGTCACCTTCACGGCCACCGGCAACGCGGGTGCGGCGACCCAGGTTGTTTTGGGTGCCTCGTCGTCCACGGTGAGCGCCACGTCGGCCAACCAGGTGACCTTGACCGGTACGCTCAAGGATTCGTTTGGGAACACGGTGACCTCGGATAACGCGACGGTGGTTACCTTCGTGTTGGACTCCACCAGCTATGGCACATTGACGTCGGCCACGGCGACAGCCAGTTCCGGTGTTGCCACGACCACGTTGAACACGGTTGCACAGGCCCAGGGCACCACCAGCCTGATGATCTCGGTGGATGCCTCCACGCCGACCATTCTGGCGAGCAGCGTGACCAATCTGCCGATCACCCTGGCCTACAACGTGATGACCAAGACTCCCGCAGGTGACACGCAGACCGGCACGGTGAACACGGCATTGGCCAACGCGATGGTCGTGACGTTGACCACGGGTGGCTCGCCGATCACGACGCAGCAGGAGGTGACTTTCACGGCCTCGGCAGGCAAGTTTGCCAACGGGACCGACACCACCAAGGTGACCACGGTGAATGGCGTGGCCACGGCCACGACTTTCACGCTGGGGACCACGGCGGGCACCCAGACGATCACCGTTTCGGCTTCCGGCTTCCCGTCGGTGACCTTTACCCAGACCGCGAATGCGGGCGCGGCGGCGAGCATCGCCGCCAACTCCGGCACCGGTCAGAGCGGGACGGTGGACACCAACCTGGCCAATCCGTTCGGTGTGATCGTCAAGGATGCCCACGACAATGTGGTCTCCGGTGCCACGGTGACCTTCGCGGTTGCCAGTGGTGGGGGTTCGCTCAGTTCGACCACGGCGACCACCACCAGCGGTATCGCCACCTCCACCCTGAAACTGGGTCAGACGGCGGGTGTCAACTCGGTGACCGCCTCGGTCGCGGGCGTGACCAATCCGGTCACCTTCACGGCCACCGGCACCCATGCCACGCCGACCAGGTTGATCATCGGTCTGTCGTCCACGCAGGCCGGCGCGGGTGGTGCGGCCCTCACCATGAGTGCGGTCAACCAGAATACGGTGCATGTGTCCGGCACGTTGAAGGATTCGTTCGACAACGTGGCAACCAGTGCGACGAATGCCGTGACCTTCAGCCTGGATGCGACCACCTACGGCACCCTGACGGCGACCACGGCGGTAACCCCGACCAATGGCGTGGCCATGACCACCCTGACCACCGTTGCCCAGGATGTCTCTTCCACGACGACGCGGACGATCGAGGTGAACGGTGCGGCCAATGGCCTCGCGGTCACCAAGGCCACCTTGACCCTGGCGCCCTTCTCGGTCAATCCGGGCAGCGCCACCCTGGTGGTGGGTGACACCAAGAGCTTCTCGGTGATCGGTACCTCTTCGACCACCCCGAGCTGGGCCAACAGCAACACCACGGCTGGGACCCTGAGCAGTGCGACGGGCAACAGCTCCACCTACACGGCGCTCGCCGCGACCACCACGCCGGCCACGTTGACCGTGACCGGGAACGTGGGCGGCACCCAGGTGGCCCCCACCGCAAGCGTGACCATTCATGCTCCGGTCGCGACCTCCAAGAGCGCCGCCTCGGCGCTGTTGGTGAGCAAGACCGACAACTCGCTGATCATCACCGGTGGCAACGGCAGCTACACCTGCACCAGCAGCGATACCGCCGTGGCCACGGTCGCGGCCCAGGCCACCAACAGCATCTGTGCCATCACCACCCTCAAGACCGGGACCTTCACCGTCACGGTCAAGGACACGGCCACCTACAACGGCAAGACCGGCGCGGGTGTTGATCGGACCGAAAATGCCGTCACCACGGCGACCATCGAGGTGGTGGATCCGATCACGGTAACCGGATTGCCGGGCAAAATTCTGTATCTGGATACGGTCACCACCACCGGTGGACGCAACACCGCCAAGCTGGTTCCGGTGGGCGGTGGCAGCGGCGCGACCTACTCCTTCACTTCGGCGGATGCCACCAAGGTGAGCGTGGACAGCGCGGGCAATGTCACGGGTCTTGGCGTCACCGATGGTGTCAAGGTGACCATCAAGAGCAACAAGTACACGGAAATCGCCACGGATGTGACCGTGATCGTGAAATCCGCGCTCTCCTTCAAGGATACCGCCGCGACGGAGATCGATGTCACCAAGGCTCAAACCACCACGAGTGGGGGGGCGGCCTTGCGCTTTGCGGTTTCCGGTGGCGCGGGCAATTTGTCGGTGATGGTCAAGGGGCCGTGGTATGGGACCTCCTCCGAAACCCTGACCGCCACCAACGGGGTCTACACCTTCACCGCGCCGACGACCGGAGCCTTTGCCGGAGTCTACACCGTGACCGTGACCGATCCGGACTCCGGATGGACCAAGGAGATGACCGTCAACGTGCCTTACAAGGTGGCGATCTCCGCGAGTGCCATGCTCTCCTCGGATCTGAACCAATCGGTTTCGGTGACCGGTGGCAAGTCGGGTGATCAGTTCAAGCTGACGGTGGTGGATGGTGCTGGTGTTGCCGACACCACGGTGAAGATCGCCGGTTTGCTGGCCACCAAGGGGCAGGGGACCGCGACCAACAGCCTGACCGCGACCGCGGTCGCCGGTACCGGCACCGAACCGGCCAGCGCCGCCATCGTGCCCGCGTCCGGTTTGACCAAGGTGACCAGCTTCAAGGTCAAGGCGGTGGTGTTGGTCGAGAATGCCGAATCCACGGCGGCCTGGGCCACGGCCACTTCGGAGTCGGCGGCCATCGTGCCGGTCTCCAGCTACACCCTGACCGTGACCGATGGTTCCAACGTCGCCTTGAACGGCGCCACGATCGCCTTGCGCGACAAAACGACGTTGAAGACCGAGTTCAACATGGATTGGGTGAATCAGACCACGGGCACCGATGGCAAGGCGACCTTCTCCTTGCCGGTGGGCGGCAAGTATGCGTTCGATGTCACGCCGGCCAATGCCACGACCCACCTGACCAACAGCATCACGCTGGAGAGCACGCAGACCACCGGTACGGTGGTACTGCGGGCGATCGGCAAGCCGATCAGGTTCATGGGCACCCTGTCGGGTGAGACCGTCGCCACCTTGACGGACATCTCCGTCTCGGTGTTGGATTCGACCGGCAAGCGCGTGTTCGGGACCGCCGCCGTGGCGGCGGGGGTCGCGAACACCACGTACAGCTATGTCGTCTCCGTGGACAGCGCGACCTTGACCCCGGATCGTCTGGTGATTGCGGCCAAGGATGTGGTTTCCGACGTGCGCAGCGTGAAGACAGTGGATCTGACCACCGCCAACGGCTTCACGGTGTCCTGTGTCAACGGTCAGGGTGCCACGCAGACGCTTGAGACCATGAGCGCCTGTTTGGCGGTCTCCGGGAATACCTGGCAGGTCAACGTGGCGGCGATTCAGTTGAAGAGTCCTCCCACGGTTGGCGTGGTGACCGGGGATACCAGCAAATTGGTCGTGGGATCGACGACGCTTACCTTGCCGACCACGGGCGGTGTTCAGGAGACTCTGGACAGCACCTTGAGCGGCACGGGGGTTCAGACCGCGAGCCTGGTGACGGCGGCGCCGACCTTCATCGCCATCAGCGACAAGACCGATACGCCGGACTTCAAGGACATCGCCTTGACGACCAGCGAGTCGGCGGTGATCAAGGAGGTGGGTATCGCGATTCCGGCCAACGCTTTCAAGAGCGCGGACGTGGCCAATGTGGTGACCAAGGTGAATGCGGTCAAGCTGGACAACGCCGCCGCCGATGCCCTGACCGGTGGTGAGGTTCTCGAGATCAAGATGTTCGCCAACGACAAGAGTGGCAACGTCCTTTCGACCGCTTCGGGCAACACCATCATCGACAGTTCGGTGGGTATTCCCATCGAGGTTCCGGTGAGCAAGAAGGTGGTCGAGCAGAAGATGGTTGCCGGTGAGTCCATCTGTGACGCGGCGGTGAAGGCGCGCATGGAGGGCGGCTATGTCTTCAAGATCGCCAACACCCTGGCCGATCTGAATGCCGGGACCAATGTCGAGTCGTTGCCGTTCACCTTCAACTGCAACAACGGTGGCACGCCGTCGATCACCGTGAAGATGCCTCACTTCTCCGTGGGCGCGCCCGCCACCGTTTCCACGAGTGGCGGCACTTCCGGCGGCGGTGGTGGCTGCTTCATCGCCACGGCGGCCTATGGTTCTTACGAGGAGCCGCATGTCCAGCTCCTGCGTGAGTTCCGTGACCGTTACCTGCTGACCAACGCCCTGGGCAGCTGGTTCGTGGAGCAGTACTACACCCACAGCCCGGCGGCGGCGGATTGGCTGCGTGAGCATGATGCGGTCAAGCCTGTGGTGCGGGTGCTGCTGTTGCCCTTGATCGGCATGAGCTGGTTGCTGTTGACCGGTTCCATGCCGGCGGCCCTGGGGCTGATGTTGCTGTTGATCGTCGTGCCCGTGGCCCTGGTCGGCTGGCGGCGGCGGTCGATGGTCAAGGTGAGCGGCGGATTGGTCTGACAACGCGGGAGCGGATCGTATTCGACCGTGGAACGCCCTGGTGTGGGGGTTCCACGGTCGGGAGGTGCGTGGGGGATCTTGTCGTCATGGCCCGTCACGCTCCGCTCCTCTTTTCCAAGCCATTGTGATCACGAATCGGCAACCTCCGGTCGAGCATGACTCCAACCTCGTTGAACCATCTGGGCGCGCGTGTCGCGCCCTTTTTGATGGCCGCCTGTCTGGGACTGGAACTCGCCCGTCTCTCCTGGCTGGCCGTTCCGGAACCCCAGTCGCTCGCCCAGGCGCTTCCATCCCAGTCCGGCAAGAGCGCTCCGGTTCCGAATCGCGCGGTTTCCGGGACCACGTTGCTGGAAGGGATGCGCGCGTTCAATCCCTGGGAGACGGTGATCGTCGAGAAGGAGAAACCAGTCGCACCCCCGCCACCGGTGGTCAGGGAGGAGGTGGTGGAGTCGAGGCTGGAACTGAATCTGATCGGCTGCATGATCCTGCCGCAGCTCTCCTGGGCGGTTCTGACCCGCAAGAAGGATCCGAACAATCAGTTGGTGTTGCAGGTCGGCGAGGAGGTGGATGGGGCGTTCCTGAAGAAGATCGAGCGCAACGCCGTCTACTTCGACAATCGGGGACGGACCGAACGGATCGTCATGCCCGACGGCATCAAGCTGCCGGAGTTGGCTGGGGCGCGTCCTGCCGCCGAGGGGAGTGTTCAGGCATCACCGTCCACCGCAACCCTGGGCACGATCGCCAGACAGGAGTATGATACCCTGGTGGGCAAGGGTATGGGGCTTTTGGCGGGCGTGAACGTCACCCCGTATTATCAGGGGAACGACTCCGTGGGTTATCGGGTGAAGTTCGCCGATACCAAGACCGAGTTCACCCGATTCGGGTTGGCCAGCGATGACGTGATCCGCCAGATCAACGGCATTTCGGTCACCGATGCCCAGAAGATGGGGCAGTTGGCCGGTCAGCTCAAGGGGTTGGCCACGATTCGGATCGATCTGATCCGAGACAACCAGCCCAAGACGCTCGAATGGACCATTGGCGATGGATCGTGATGGCGATCCACGCTTAGAGGCGGTTTGGTGATTCCATTCATGGAATCACCAAACCTGCACGAATCGAAACAATCGATTCGTGCTTTTCAAATTGCGGCGCAATTTGGCGGGCCATGAATGGCCTGCGTCGGCTGTTTGGCATTTGCCAAACAGCCTCTTTAAGGATTTGGGAAGCGCGGATGAGTTTTCTTCGCATGTTGATGGTGTTGCTGCTTTCCGTGTCGATCGCGGAGGCGGCCCCATTTGGCGGGAGATCCTCTGTCAGGCCCTCGGACCCGAACGCGCCGGGCATGGGCGTCTCTGCCCAGACACCCGATCCGAACGTGACGGGCAATTCTGGTGCATCCGTGGTGACGGATGCGGCCTCCGGCGGCAGAGCGGGTACCGTTGCCGCCTCTCAAGCCGCGACCGGTGGCGTCGCATCCGCCCAGTCCGCATCGATGGGGGTGATGCCGGGTTCCGGGGATCGGGTCACCATGGATTTTCAGGGCGTGGAACTGGCCCAGGTGGTCCGTTTCGTCGCGGAGATGACCGGCAAGAACTATGTGCTCGATCCGCAGTTGAAGGGCAAGGTGACGGTGGTCACCCCTACGGCGGTTTCGGTGGGCGAAGCGGAGAAGATTTTCGAATCGATCTTGAGCGTGCATGAGTTGACCGTGGTCGAGCGGGATGGCGCCTTCAAGATCGTGCCGTTGAAATCGGGCATCGCCGAGGGAGGGACGCCGGTGTTGGAACCTTTGCCGGCGCCATCCAAGGAGGAGATGGTCTTGAGTCGTCTGGTGCGACTGCGCCATGTGGATGCCAACTCCCTGGCGGCCACCCTGAAACCGCTGTTGCACCCCTGGGGATCCCTGGCCGCTCATGTGCCGACCAATGCGTTGGTGGTGACCGACGCGGCGGTGGTGGTCAACAAGCTGGTGACCCTGATCGAGGCGATGGACGTGCCGGTGGGGTTGGCCGAACGGCGGCTGTTCGTGTTGAAGCACGCCTCGGCGACCGCGGTCGAAAAGCTTGTCAACGCCATTTATACCGATTTCAACACCCGGCGGCGCAAGGAGGATGTGGGGGTCAAGGTGTTCGGGGATGCCCGGAGCAACACCCTGGTGGTGGTTTCGCCCAAGGAGCAGCTCAAGGAGATCGCGCATCTGATTGCCGGGTTGGACCATCCGGTGGTATCGAACGCCGGGAATCTGCATCTTTATTATCCGCGCAACAGCGAGGCCGAGGCAATCGCCAAGGTGTTGACCACGCTGATGGGGTCGTCGAGTGCTTCCAAGAGCGGTGGCGATGAGTTGAAGCCTCTGGAGTTCATGCGTTCGGTGAACGTGGTGGGGGAGAAATCGACCAACACGCTGGTGATCGCCGCGACTCCGGAGGATTACCGGACTCTGTTGCCGATCATTCAGGGGTTGGACAAGCGGCGCTTGCAGGTGCATGTCGAGGCATTGATCATCGAGGTGACCGCCGAGCGGGCCGCTGAGTTCGGGGTGGAGTGGCGTTTCGGCAACATTCCGACCGTGGCGGGATCGAAGGCGTTGACCGGGTTTGCTGGGTCGTCGTTCGGGGATACGATCACCAACCCCCTGGACACGGGCAATGGCATGGCCTTGGGGTTGATGAAGGGGGCGATCACCTGGGGAACCACCACGGTTCCGAACATTCCGGCCATGATCAAGGCGTTTCAATCCGAGGGGGATGTGAACATCCTCGCCACCCCGAACATCGTCACCATGGATGGGGTGGAGTCGGAGATCATCGTGGGTCAGAACATTCCGATCGTTTCGGGAACCACCTCCTCCACTGCGGCCTCGTCCACCACCACGCCGGGTGTCACCTCGCAGACCGTGGAGCGCAAGGATGTGGGGTTGACCTTGAGGGTCACGCCTCGGATCATCGAGGATCAATGGCTGGAGATGAAGATCTATCAGGAGCAGTCCAGCATCACCCCGAAGAGCATGGATCAGCTCAATGCCGGCACCCTGGGCAGCAGTGTGGTGACCAACAAGCGTTCCATCAAGACCACGGTGAACTTGAAGAGCGGCAACACCATCGTTCTGGGTGGTCTGATCAAGGAGGAACAGAGCGATCAGGTGGGTATGGTTCCCTGTTTGGGCGGTGTTTCCGGGGTGGGGGAGTTGTTCAAGAAAACCAGTCGTTCGCGCAACAAATCCAATCTGATGGTGTTCATTCGTCCGGTGATCACCAATCAGTTCGACGAATTGGTCAAGCTCTCTTCCGACAAATATCAGACCGCGCGGGAGATGTGGGGTGTGGTGGAGTCGAAGGGGTCGGGGGTGATTCACACCTTGCCGCCTTCGCCGTTGCCGGAGTTCGGGCAGATTCTGCCGTATGTTCCCGTGGGCGAGGGGTCGGTAAAGGGGGAGGTTTTGTCGGAGGTGCCGACCGTTTCTGGCGGGTCGGATGGCGAGAAGCGCCCGGCTCCGGTGCGTGTGGAGGATCGCCCTCTCAAGCGTTCCGCCCAGGTAAAGGGAGAGGCGTTGTCGGTCAACGCCGCGACACGGGGTGAGGCCAGGTCCGGCAAGCGGGGTGAGGCCAGCGCGAAACAGGATGAAACGAGGTCCGGCAAGCGGGGTGAGGCCAAATCCGCGACGCCCGAGCCGGTGAAGGCCGAGCCTTCCGTCGCGGTTGAGGCGGCATCCGTGCCTCGGGCTTCGGACGGGTATGCGTTGCAGGTCGAGTATGGCGACAATCTCGAGGGGGCCAAGGTCACGGCGTCCAGGTGGGTGGACAAGGGATATGCGGCCAGTGTGGTGAGGGAGTTGGATCGGGACGGCAAGGCGCGGTTTTCGGTGCGGATTGGTCATTATGCCGGTGAGAAGGAGGCTTTGCGTGCGGCGGAGGCCTTCAAGAAGAAGGAGGGGAAGCGGGTCTATCCGATCCGGTGGCGTCCGGCGATCGAGGGGAATTGAGGCATGTCGAGGGGCGTGAGCGTGTCGAGGGGCGTGAACGTGTCGAGGGGCGTGAACGTGTCATGGGTCCAGGGGGATTATCCCCCTGGTGGGATCCAAGGGCAAAGCCCTTGGGACTTTCGTCTTTAATCTTTCGTCTTTCAGGCGCGTTTTATAAAGCAACATTTTTCACGTTTTTTGTGAAAAATGTTGCGCGCCAGCCTTGGCTGCGGGATCGTTTCGCGTTTTTGGCGAAACGATCCCGCGAACATGGCCAGTAAAGAGCAGGCCGCCGGAGGCGGCTTGTGTGCAGACATGCAATTCGCCCCATCCATTGTCCTGACGGGCAACGGATGGGGCACATGAGACCTCGCGCGCTTGCGCCATTTCTCGCAAAAGACGCGAAAAATGTCTTATCGTGAAAAGCGTGCGAAAAGCAAAAGTCCCAAGGGTGTTGCCCTTGGAACCCACCAAGGGCGTTGCCCTTGGAACCCACCAGTGGCCATTGGCCCCTGGACCCCGGTGACACTGGAATCTTATCCTTCCCCCTCGCACGGTTGGTTCGATGAGCAGAACAGAAACCCCACCGGAACGCTTGAACCCCGCCATCGCCCGCTCGCTCCCCTTTGCCGTGGCCAAACGTGCCCTGTTCCTGCCTGCCTGGAAAACCGACAATGGTCGCCTGGAGGTGTGGATCACCACGCACACCGATCCTCATGCCCTGGATCAGTTCCGTCTCGCCAGCAACGAGCCGGTCAAACCGGTCCGGGTCACCCGGGAGCAGCTGCTCGATGCCTTGCAACGGGTGCACCAGGAACACGGGATCGCGGTGGAAAACGTCCTGGACGAACTCCCACCCTCGATGCTCGCCAGTCAATTGGCAGAGAAACCGGATCTGCTCGAAGCCGACAACGATGCGCCCATCATCCAACTGGTCAATTCACTGATCATCCAGGCCCTGCGCAACCGCGCTTCGGATATCCACATCGAACCATTCGAGAACAACCTGATCGTGCGTTTCCGGGTCGATGGCCTGCTGCACGAAGCGTTGCGTCCCCCCAAACCGGTCCAGGCCCCGCTCATGTCACGCATCAAGGTGATGGCCGGCCTGAACATCGCCGAGAAACGGCTTCCCCAGGATGGCGCGCTGCGGGTGCAGGTGGCCAGCCAGGATATCGACGTGCGCGTATCGGTGCTGCCGGGCCATTACGGCGAACGGTTGGTGATGCGCCTTCTGGAGAAACAGGGCGAGAAGACCGGATTGACCGAACTGGGACTCACCGACGCGCAGATGGGGTGGATTCGGAGCCGCATGACCGCCAGCCACGGCATCATGCTGGTGACCGGGCCGACCGGAAGCGGCAAGAGCACGACTTTGTATTCGATCCTGTCGGCGATCAACACCTCGGAGAAAAACATCATCACCATCGAGGATCCGATCGAATACTCGCTGGCCGGGGTGGGACAGATCCAGGTGGCTCCGAAGATCGGCTTGACCTTTGCTTCCGGACTGCGCTCGATTCTGCGCCAGGATCCGGATGTGATCATGGTGGGCGAGATCCGCGACCTGGAGACCGCCGAGATCGCCATTCAGGCGAGTCTCACCGGCCATCTGGTCTTTTCCACCCTGCACACCAACGACAGCGTGGGGGCGGTGGTGCGGCTGGTGAACATGGGGATCGAGCCGTTTCTGGTCAGTTCGTCGGTGGATGGGGTGGTGGCGCAACGGTTGGTGCGTCGGCTGTGCGAGCGGTGCAAGGAGCCGTTCGTTCCCGAGGCGTCGTTGTTGCGGGCGAGCGTGGGCGAGAGTCGCGCGGGGGTGTTGGAAGGGGCACGGTTTTATCGTCCCAAGGGGTGCCCGGGCTGCATGGGGACCGGCTATCTGGGACGGACGGCGGTGTTCGAGCTTCTGACCATGAGTTCGGCGATCCGGGCGCTGATCGATCGGCGAGCCTCGGATCTGGAGTTGCACCGCGTGGCGCGTGAGGAGGGGATGACCTCGCTGCGCGAGGCGGGCCTGATCAAGGCCGCCGAGGGGCTCACCAGTCTGGAGGAGGTGTTTCGCGTCACCCAGGAGCGCGGCGAGGTGGTCTGATGGCGGTCTTTCGTTACGAGGGAATGCGCGCCGGCGGTGGTCGCACGGTCAAGGGGGTGCTGGACGCCGACACCGAACGGGATGCCCGTCGTCTGTTGAAGCAACAGGAGATCTATCCCACCCTGCTGGAACGGCTCGAGGGGAGCGAAACGTCGAAACGGAGCCCAAGACGTTGGTCGTTGAACAGACGCGCGCCTCTGCCGCCGATGCGGGAGAAGATCGTTTTTACCCGCCAGATGGCCAGCCTTCTGGCGGCTGGTTTCCCGGTCATGGAGGTGTTGAGCAGCGTGGAGGAGCAGATTCGCACCGGTCCGTTTCGCGAGGTGGTGGCGACCATCCGCAACGATGTGGGCGAGGGTCTGTCGCTTTCCGAGGCGCTGGGACGACACGAGCGGATCTTTCCGCCGCTCTATGTGAGTCTGGTGCGTGCGGGAGAGCGGGGAGGAGGTGGGGCGCTGGATACCATTTTCGAGCGTCTGGCGGTGGTGATGGAGGAGGAGAGGCGTATTCGTGCCCGGTTGATCAGCGCCATGATCTATCCTGCGGTGATGGCGATCGTCGGGGGGATGATTCTGATTTTCATGATGACCGTGGTGGTTCCAAAGGTGACCACGGTCTTCAAGGAGACCCAGCAGGCGTTGCCGATGGTGACCCGTTCGTTGTTGGCGATCAGCGATTATCTGCGCGACTGGGGGGTGTGGAGCGCCGTGGCGCTGTTGATCGGGTTGTTGGTGCTGGCGGGATGGGCGCGATCGTCGAAGGGGCGCGTGCGTTTGGAGCGTGTCTGGTGGCGTGTGCCTTTGTTGGGGGAGTTGCTGTCATCGGTGGCGACCATGCGGGTGTGTCAACTGCTTGGACTGCTTTTGAAAAGCGGGGTGCCTGTGATTGGCAGTCTGCAGGTGACCGCGGATGCCACCGGATTCGTCACGGTGCGCTCTGGCATGCTGGAGGTGGCCAAGGCGGTGGAACGGGGAGACTCCCTGGCCGAGGCCCTTGAGCGTACCGGCCATTTTCAGGGGTTGGCGATTCGCATGATCAAGGCCGGAGAGCGGTCCGGGAGCCTGGAGGCGATGCTGGAGCGGGCGGCGCGTTTGCATCGCGAGGAGATCGAACAGACCTTGGAACGGTTGATGCATCTGGTGGAACCTGTGATCATTCTGGTCATGGGGGGTGTGGTGGGTTATGTGGTGGTGGCGGTCTTGTTACCCATTTTCGAGATGAACCAGTTCATCAAATGAAGACACGGTTGCGCCTTTTTCTGGGGATTCTGGTCTGTTGGCTTTTCTGGCCGACGGGTGGCGAGGGGGGCTATCTGAATGCCCCGGAGGCGGTGTTTTCTTATGCGTTGGATCTGGAGAAGGGGAGCGACCACAAACGGGCGGCCACCGAGTTCGGTCGGTATGTGTCGGCTGGGCGGGGCGGTTCGGACCAGGCGTTTCCCAGACTCGAGGAGGCGATGTTCCGTCTGGCGGTGAATCTGGCCCAGGCCAACGAGACGGATGGTGCGTTGCGGGCCTTTTCCGAGCTTGGGGCGGCCTATCCCAAGAGTCCGTTCATTCCCATGGCGTTGTTGCGCATGGGGTTGATCTACGAGCGGGCCGGGGCGCGCGAGGAGGCGGTGAGACGCTATCAGCGGCTTGCCGAGATGGGCATGGATACCGAGTTGAGCGCCTTGTCGCGTCTGCGTCTGGCCTGGCTGGCCATGGGCAAGCCGGGTGAGGAGGAGGTGGCGCGCGGTCATCTTCTGGCCGTGGACCATCCGGAAATGAAAGAACCGGTTCATGATTTGATTCGTGAACTGGATCATCTTCCGAAATTGCCCTACAAGGATCCGTGGATTTCGGGTTTGTTGTCGGCGGCGGTTCCGGGTGCCGGCCATCTTTATCTGAATCGACCGGAGGATGCCGGGGTGGCGTTGCTCTCCAATGGCCTGCTTCTGGCCGGGACCATCCAGGCCTTCTCCAAGGGGATCTCGGGGCTGGGGGCGGCGTTGGGCGTGGTGGAGTTGGGGTGGTATTCGGGTACGATCTTTAGCGCGGTCAGCTTGACCCACAAGCAGAACCAGCGTATCCGCGAGGACCATTTGAACCATATCTGGCAGTTGCAGCAGCCGAAGATCGAGACGATCGGGCTGGAGATGGAGTGGCGGTATTAGCGTGCGACGGGGGTGAGGCGAACCGGGATTTCTATAAACCGGTTTACTTGAAGGCAAGGTCTGGAGGATGTGATGAACAATCGGTTGCTGGGTATGATGGGCGTGGTGATTGGCCTGGGGATGGCGGGTGCGGCGTGGGCCGCCGGGGATGTGGCGGCCAAGGAGCCGGACAAGGCCGCGCAGTTCAAGGCGCGCAAGGTCCGCGAAATCCAGGATCTGGAGGCCAGACTGACCTGCGTCAAGGCTGCCAACAGCCCCGCTGAGTTGAAACAGTGTCACGAGAGTGTGAAGGCACGTCACCAGAGCGAGCAGTTGCAGCGCATCCAGGAGCAGCGCCGCAAACTCGACGAACGGGAAAAGGCCCTGCGTGAGCAGCAAACCATCCAGGAACGGTAAACCGGTTTCTTGTTCTGGAGCTTTACCCGGTTCCGGAGACCTTTCCATTCCGGATCCGGTATGGGGTGAACCGAATACGTTCCATGCGTTCGAGGAGAACGTCTGAGGCCTCTAGCGCCAGATCACGCCGATCTCACCCAGCTTGCGGGTCCGCTCCGGGTCGAGCTGGCCATCCCTTTTGGCCTGGCGTTGAAACTGCAACCACATCCCCAAACGCGGCTGCTCCGGGGAGTCGAGCGGAACCTCGCAGTGACCGTGACGCCGGCGGAACGCGCGCAACTGTTCCATCATCTCCTCGGCCACCGCCTCCTTCGGATCCCAGATCATCCCCAGCGTGCTCAACCGTTCGGCATGGTCCGCACTCAGATGCCCCTTCATGCGCGCATTGCGCTGCGCGGTCACCCAGGCGGCCAGACGGGGATTCTCCGGCCAGTCGGTGGGCACCAGCAGGTGGCCGAAACGCTCCTTGAACGTCTCCAGCGTCCGGAATGACTCCAGCCAGAGCACCTCCTGGGCATCCCACACGAAACCGATCGCCTCCAGACGCGCCACCCGATCCGGTTCGAGTTGACCGGTCAGACGGGCCTTGCGTTGCGCGGCCACCCACCAGGCCAGTTGCGACAGCTCCACCGACCCCTCGGGCACCAGACAGTCCCCATGCCTGGCGCGATAGTCGGTCAAGGCGGCATACATCTCTTCCCAAAAGATCGCCTTGGAGTCCCACAAAAAGCCCAACGCCTCCAAACGGGCGATCCGGTCCGGAGAAAGCTGGTTGGCGCGGTACTCGCGGCGCTGCTGCTCCACCCAGCGGGCCAGATCCGGATCCTCCTCCCAACGCGCCGGCACCAGACAGTGGTTGCGGGCGGCGCGAAACCGTGCCAGGGCCTGGAACCGGGCCTCCCACGCCGCTTGGCGACCATTCCAGATAAAGCCGATCGCCTCCAGACGCGCCTGTTTGTCCGGCTCCAGCCGACCTTTCTCGCGGGATGCGCGTACCCCCTTGATCCAGACGGTCAGTTCCGGATCCTCCGGTGCGTTCCGGCTGGGATCAAAGTGTCCATGCGTGGCGAAAAAAACTTCCAGGGCGCTGCAACGTTCGTCCCAGAGCAGGCGCGCCGGATCCCAGACAAAACCCAACCGCTCCAGCTCTTCCACCCGCTCCGGTTGCAGCCGTCCTTTCTTGTGCAACTGGCGCACCCGCTCGGCCCATTCAGACAGCTCCGGCTCTTCGGGGCAGGGATCCGGGATTCGGACGTGACCGTTCTGGTCGATGAAACGTTGGAAACGGGTCATCTCCAGGGTCCAGGCATGGGCCTCCAGATCCCAGACGAATCCCAACCGTTCCAGCTCTTCCAGGCGCGCGGGCGCCAGTTTGTCCCGCTTGCGCGCCAGACGCTGGCGTTCCGCCCAGTCACCCAGTTCCGGATCCTCCGGGCATGGGTTGGGTATGATGGCCTGACCGGTCCGGGCGATGTGTCGCTTGAGGCGGGTCAGCTCCCCGGCCCAGGCGTGGGCCTCCAGGTCCCAGACAAAGCCGAGCTTTTCGAGTCGTGCCTCCCATGCCGAGTCCAGCTGACCACGGACACGGGCCAGACGCATCTTGCCCGCCCAGGCGGCCAGCTCCGGGGCTTGGGGCAGGTGGGTCGGCACCGCGCCATGACCATGCAGCCGACAGAATTGAATCAGCTCTCCGTAACGCTGGTCCTGGGGGTCGCCCAACACCCGCAACAGCGCCGTGACCAGAGCCTCCCCATCCACCGCGGCCCCACCGGGGAGAATCCGCATCCGGGTCAGGAACGGTTCGGCATCGAAGATTCCGCTCCGTCCCCATTGTTCCATGGCGGCGCGAATGTGTGCGCCCAAGGTCGGATCCCAGGCGACAAGCCCCTTCAACAGCTCCCACAACAGCGGATTGGACCCGATTCCATCCGCGTCGATCCCCAACGGGACGATCAGGAGTGCTGGTGTTTCAGCCCGCGAGGCGGCAAGCAGCGGCTCGAGCAGCGCGGTCAACTGCGCCGGATTGAGCGCGGTCAACAGAATCGCCCCATCCACGGCGGGGAGGTGCCTGCCCAGTTGCGCGGGTTTGATGGCCAGGATCGCCCGGTCCGCCTGGTCGAAGGCGGTGAAAACCGGTTCGCGGACAAGGAGAGCCCGCTCCTCGGGCAGGGGATGCCAGTTCCATGTCGAGGGCAGATCCTCCGGATTCTGGATTTCTCGTGGCAAGAGCGCGAACAGATGATCGCAACGCTCAAACCTCTCCAGTCGGGCGGATATCTCGCCAAATGTCGGTTCTTCACGCTCCGTCGGCACCAGCACGAGTCGCCACGGACGCGCGGGCGCCATCACCACGCCCGCTTCGGTCGTGACGGGTCGGGGCAGGAGGGGCGCGGTGAGTCGGATCCGTTTGGCGGCGGCGATCGGTTCTGCCAGCGTGTCAAAGCCGATCGCCAGATCCGCCCGCGGCGTGCCGATCATGGCGCGCGCCACCGTGCCCATGGCGGCGCGGGTGGCCAGGATCACCCGAGCGCCGGTGTGGCTCCAGGCCAGAAACCGGCGGATGCCATCCAGCGGATGGGTCAAGGGGAAGTCGAGTTCCAGGGGGTGGAAGGTGGTGCCTGGCTCTTCGGTCACCTGGAGCACCGCCAGATCCCCCCAGCCCAGATGGTGTCGCCACCGTCGTACCAGCTGGATGAGCTGTTCGAGATCCGTGGCGATCACCACCACCATCCGACGTCCCCCCAGCCGCAGCGCCAGCCGCAGCGCCAGGATCTCCCCTTCCGCGCCTGGAGCCAGATGCAACTCGGCGTGATCCGCGCGGGTCAGCGTTTCGTTGATCTGCTCCATGGCCCAGGCGTGGGCGGCGTTGGGCAGGGGACGTTCGATGGCGGAACCGGCTCCTTGCAGCCAGCGGCGCAGCGTCTGAAAATGGCGCGCCTCCAGGCGGTCCAGGTCGGACCCGCGCATGGCGTGGGCCTGTTTGGCCTTGTTCAAATACTCGAGCCGATCGCCGTTGGTGATGAGCAGCGGGCGCGGCGCACTCGAGGCAAAGGGGAGAAAACGATCCCGTTCCTCGGGAAGGGGGATGGATCGATCCGGTCGGAAAGCGATCTGATAGGCGTGAATCTCCCCCTCCAGGGAGCGGAAGAGACCATCCGCCCCTGGAATGCGCTCGGGCAGCGACAGTCGGCGGCGTGCCTCGAGCGGAATTGCGCCGCTTGGCCAGATCTCCACCGCCCGGTGCAACGCGCGGGTGGTGAGGATCCCTTCGACGAACAGCCCGAAGGCGGCCTGTTGCTCCTCGGGCGTGGCCAGCGCGCGGATACGCGCTTCGAGTTGCTCGAAACGGGTGATGTCCTGGAACAGTCCGGTCTCGAGGAGATGTTTGGCTTTCGGGTGACGGGGCAGCATGAGGGCGTTAATTCACCGGACTTTTCTTGAATGGTGCCAGCGTGTCATGGCGTGCGCGGGCGAGTGTGGGTGGCCATGGTGGCGCGTGATGCGGCGGCGAGCATGCCGAATTCGTTTATAATGGGGGGCGGATTGGAGTTCAAGGTCTGATGTGCGTTAATGGTCAAGACGGTGGTGGAGGGATCGATCGGGGAGGTTTCAGAACGCGCAAACGCCGATGCGATGTCGCAGATGCGTTTGCGCGTTCTGGATGGTCAGAGACTCTCAAACGGCTCCATCCATGGAATCAAGCCAAGCATGCGGATCGATGGGATCGATGCGCGGAGGTGAACCGGGTTGGCAACCTTGCGGCCATTCAAGGCGCGCATCGGGTGTTTGGCCGTGGTCAAAGCATCTTGGATGGAGATCGGACCTGGCCGGTGGGTTCAACCGAAAACCAGACCGGACCGCTGATGGGCATCCAGGAAGCCGTTTTCCAGTTCACCGATCAGCATTTCGCTCAACTCCTGGGCGATGCCGAGTTCCGGGATCCCTTCGATCATGCAGTCACCGACCTGCGGATGATCGTTGCGGCAGATGCTGTAGCCGTTGTCACCCAGGGCGATGTGGACATGTTCGCGAGCGCCTTGGTAAAGTTTGTGGAGGTCTTGCGCAAAGGTTTGATAGGTGGCGTTCATGGTGTAGTCTCCTTCATTAGGTAGAGTGCATTCAGACCTTGTGGCATGTTTCCCAATAAAGCGGTCCGTTGGATGCGCTTTGCCTCATGCCCCTGGTGTGGTGGTTGGGGCATTTTCCGAGACGGTGTTTGGATTGGTCCAGAGTGGGTTGGGGTTGATACGAACGGACGCTTGTTCATGCTTCACGTGCTGAATCGTGCTTATTCACCAGCTTGTTTAACTGTATGACAGCACAAGCGGCGAGAAAGTTCAAACAAAAAATGTCTGTCAGGGGAGAACTTTCTGTTCCCCGACCGTGGATCCGGCTTGTGGAAGCGCCACGATCAAAAACGCGGCCCAGTGGGCCGCGTTTGAAAATCCGAGTCGGATCCGTGCGTTACCCTTGACTGGTCTTGAATCCCAAAATATGGCCCATGTCGAACAGACCGGCCTTTTGGTCCGAGACCCAGAGCGCGGCCCGGACCGCCCCTTGGGCGAAGGTCATGCGGCTGGAGGCGCGATGGGTGATCTCCAGCCGTTCGCCCTCTCCGGCGAAGAGCGCGGTGTGATCCCCGACGATATCCCCGCCGCGCACCGTGGCAAAGCCGATGGTCTGGCGGTCACGGGCGCCGGTATGTCCTTCCCGGCCATACACCGCAACCTCTTGCAAGTTGCGATCCAAAGCGGAAGCGATCGCCTTGCCGATGCCCAGCGCGGTGCCGGAGGGGGCATCCACCTTGTGGCGATGGTGGGCCTCGATGATCTCGATATCGACCGTTTCGCCCAGTGCCTTGGCGGCCTCGGCGACCAGGCGGAACATGAGATTGACCCCCACCGAGAAGTTGGGCGCGAAGACGATCGGAATGGAGGTTGCGGCCTGCCCGATCGCCTGGACCCCGGCGGCATCGATTCCGGTGGTGCCGATGACCATGGCCGCCTGGTGACGGGTGGCCAGTTCCAGATGGGCAAGAGTTGCCGCCGGCAGGGTGAAATCGATCACCACCACCCCAGGCCGGAAGGCACTTTCCGCCTCCGGGGAGATGGCTACCCCGAGTCTGCCGACGCCGGCCACCTCGCCGGCATCCTGGCCGATGAAGGGGGAGGCGGGGTGTTCGGTGGCGGCCACCAGGCGGGCGTTGGCGGAACGGGCCTGGATGGCCTGGATCAACATGCGGCCCATGCGGCCCGCGGCGCCGACAACGGCGATTTGGATGTGTGACATGCTAAAGATTCCTTGGAATGGAGCGGTCATGATGAGAATCGGTCCGGGTGGTGGCAGTCGGTGAAGGTGCCATCCGGAAGGTCCATCAGCTTGCAAGATTGCTTGCCGCTTGGCAAGGGACGTTGCCGGATTGTTTGCGGCGCGGAATCGGGTGCCCTGGCCGCATCGCGCTCCGTTCGATCCGATCCTTCCTGGTGGCCCAGGTACGGGCACCGGCCCTCCTGCTGACCCAGGCACGCACGGCACCGGCCCTCCTGACCAGGTGGTACGCAGTCCCTCCTGCGGACCCAGGCACGCACGGCATCGGCCCTCCTGCTGACCCGCACGGCAGACATGGCCCCTCTGTTGACTCACGCACGGTACCGGCCCCTCTGCTGACCTCGGATCAGATGTTGAAACGAACTCCGGAGGGGGGATCGTGGTGAATCTGGTGGCGTGATCCGCGCTCCCTCCGTGCTGGCGTGGCACGGAGGGAGGCGGAATCGGGATGTTCGTGTATCGGGGATTCGATCAGTCCGATGCGCGGGCTGAGTCAGGGAAGCGTCACTTCGAGGACATCTTGTCCAGAAACTCCTTCACCTTGTCGAGGAAGGAGTGGGATTCGGGTTGCGACTCCTGATTGGAAAGCTCCTCGAACTCCTGCAACAATTCTTTCTGACGCTTGGTCAGGGTGACCGGGGTTTCCACCCGCACCTCGACCACCAGGTCGCCGAAGACGCCGGGTCGGTTGAGATGGGGCAACCCCTTGCCGCGCAGCGCCAGACGCTTGCCGGTCTGCACGCCGGGGGGCAGGGTGACGATGGCGCGTCCCACCAGGGTAGGCACCTCCAGCTTGCCGCCGAGGGCCGCCTGCGGGAAGGTGATCGGCGCGTGACAGAGGATGTCCGGTCCGAACCGCTCGAAGATCGGATGCGGGGCCACGTCGATGATGATGTACAGATCCCCGGACGGCCCTCCCAGTGGGCCGGCGCCCCCCTCGCCGGTCAGGCGGATGCGCGTGCCGGTCTCCACGCCGGGCGGGATCTTGACCGTGAGGGTCTTTTCGGAACGTTGCCGTCCCTGACCCTGACATTCGCCGCACGGGTTGCGGATGATGCGTCCCTGACCGCGACAGTTCGGGCAGGGACGGGAGATGGAGAAGAACCCCTGTTGGGTGCGCACCTGACCGGAGCCGCCGCACGAGCCGCAGGTTTCGGGTCCGCTGCCCGGACGGGAGCCCGAGCCGCGACAGGTTTCGCAGCGCACGATCGAGGGGATGCGGATCCGCTCGCTGGCCCCGTGCATGACCGTTTCCAACGTCACGGTCATGTCGTAGCGGAAATCCTCGCCCTTTTGCGGTCCGCCGCGGCCACCGCCGCGACCGCCGCCACCGCCACCACCGAAGATGTCGCCGAAGAACTCCTCGAAGATATCGCCGAATCCGCCGCCGAAGCCGGAGGGATCCCCGGAGAAGCCGCCACCGCCACCGCCCGCGGACTGGTTGAGTCCGGCGTGGCCGTACTGGTCGTAGATGGCGCGCTTCTTCGGATCCTTCAACACCTCGTAGGCGCCGTTGACCTCCTTGAATTTGGACTCGGCCACCTTGTCACCCGGATTGCGGTCCGGGTGCAGCTCCATGGCCAAGGCCCGGTAGGCCTTCTTGATGGCGGCGTCCGAGGCATCCTTGGGAACGCCGAGGATTTCGTAGAGGTCTCTGGACATCACTTACCGTCTTTATCGGTCTTGACTTCCTCGTAATCGGCATCGACCACATCGTCGTGCTTGCCGCCATGGCCCTCTTTGTTGCCGGTCGCGTGGGGATCGGCGCCAAAACCTTCCGCGCCGGCGCCAGCCTGGGCCTCCTGACTCTCCTTGTACACCGCTTCACCCAGTTTGAGCGAGGCTTCCATCAACGCCTGGGTGAGATTTTCGATCTTTTCCGCGTCATCGCCGTCGATCACGCCCTTCAGGGCGGCCACGGCATCCTCGATGGACTTCTTCACGCCCGCATCCACCTTGTCTCCGTGCTCCTTCAAGGACTTTTCGGTGGAGTAGACCAGCGAGTCCGCATGGTTGCGGGCATCGATCAGTTTGCGCTTCTTGGCGTCTTCGCTGGCGTGGGACTCGGCGTCACGCACCATCTTGTCGATTTCGTCCTTGGTCAGACCGCCCGAGGCCTGGATCTTGATCGACTGTTCGCGACCGGTCCCCTTGTCCTTGGCCGACACATGCACCATGCCATCGGCGTTGATGTCGAAGGTGACTTCGATCTGCGGCACGCCGCGCGGAGCCGGCGGAATCCCCACCAGGTCGAACTGACCCAAAAGCTTGTTGTCCGAGAACATGTCGCGTTCGCCCTGGGCCACGCGAATGGTCACCGCCGACTGGCTGTCCGAGGCGGTCGAGAAGATTTGCGACTTGCGGGTCGGGACCGTGGTGTTTTTGTCGATCAGCTTGGTGAAGATGCCGCCCAGGGTTTCGATGCCCAGCGACAACGGGGTGACATCCAGCAGCAGGACATCCTTGACCTCGCCCTTGAGCACGCCACCCTGGATCGCCGCGCCGATGGCCACGACCTCATCCGGGTTGACCCCCTTGTGGGGATCCTTGCCGAAGAATTCGGCTACCAGGCTCTGCACCTTGGGCATGCGGGTCATGCCGCCCACCAGGATCACCTCGTGGACATCGCGGGTGGAGATGCCGGCATCCTTCAGGGCGATGCGGCAGGGTTCCAGGGTGCGTTGCAGCAGGTCATCGACCAGGGATTCGAGCTTGGCGCGGGACATGCTGATGTTCAGATGTTTCGGACCGCTGGCATCTGCGGTGATGAAGGGCAGATTGATGTCGGTCTGGGTGCTGTTGGAAAGCTCGATCTTGGCCTTTTCGGCGGCTTCCTTGAGCCGTTGCAGCGCCATGTTGTCCTGACGCAGGTTGATGCCGGTTTCCTTCTGGAAGGTTTCGGCCAGATACTGGATGATGGCGTGGTCGAAATCCTCGCCGCCCAGGAAGGTGTCGCCGTTGGTCGATTTGACCTCGAACACGCCGTCGCCGATGTCGAGGATCGAGATGTCGAAGGTGCCGCCGCCCAGGTCGTAGACCGCGATGGTCTGGCTGCCCTTCTTGTCGAGACCGTAGGCCAGGGCCGCAGCGGTAGGTTCGTTGATGATGCGCATGACGTTCAGTCCGGCGATCCGACCGGCATCCTTGGTGGCCTGACGCTGGGCATCGTTGAAATAGGCCGGCACGGTGACCACGGCGTCGGTCACCTTTTCACCCAGATAGTCCTCGGCGGTCTGCTTCATTTTTTGCAGAATCATCGCCGAGATTTCCGAGGGGCTCATTTTTTTGTCCGTGCAGCGCACCCAGGCGTCGCCGTTGTCGGCCTTGATGATGTCGTACGGCACCAGTTTCTGATCGCGACGGGTGGTGGGATCCTCGAAACGCCGTCCGATCAGCCGCTTGATGGCGAACAGGGTGTTTTTGGGGTTGGTGACCGCCTGACGTTTGGCCGACTGGCCGACCAGACGCTCGTTGCCTGAAGTGAAGGCGACCATGGACGGCGTGGTGCGGCTGCCCTCGCTGTTTTCGATCACCTTGGGGTCGCCCCCTTCCATGATGGCCACGCAGGAGTTGGTGGTACCCAGATCAATACCGATGACTTTGCCCATGTTCGAATATCCTCGTTAAAGCCGTGTGGCGATGCGTTTTATATTTCAGATTTAAAACCCGCCATGCGTTGCGGATTTCGAGCTTTGATATGGGAATGGTCTGGCGCGTTGTCAAGAGCGTCGCGATCAAGAATTCCCGGCTGTCGCGCCCCCTTGGGAGATTCCCACCATCGACGGGCGCAGCAGGCGTTGATTCAGCAGATAGCCGGTTTGCAGCTCACGCACCACCTGGTCCGGGGGCACGGAGGGATCCTCGATTTGCATCACCGCCTGGTGGAGATTGGGATCAAAGGGGGTGTTCAGGGCCTGGATGCGGGTGACGCCGTGTTTTTTCAGGGTGCTCTCCAGACCGGTGGCCACCATGCGCACTCCGTCGGTCAGGGCCACGGCCACCGGATCGTCGCTGGCCGGAATCGCTCCCAGGGCCCGTTCCAGGTTGTCCGCCACCTGCAACAGATCCTTGGCGAACGATTCGATGGCGAATTGTCGCGCCTGCTGCATCTCCCGTTCGGTGCGCTGGCGGAGGTTCTTCATGTCCGCCAGGGCGCGCAGGTAGTCGTTGCGATACTCCTCGGCCTTGGCCTGTGCCTGGATCAGCATCTCCATCGGCGAGATGTACCCCTCCGGCTTCTCGGAGGAGGCCTCCCCGGCCTCGACCGAGGCTTCGTCCAGCGTGCCGTCCGCGTCCGGGGTGACTGGGGACTCTCCGGTCGCCGCGACGAATTCGGTCTCCCCGTTGGCTGGGGTCTCTTCCTGGTTTTGGGTGCTGTTGTTGCTCATGGTCGCGTTCGTTCCCGCTTTGGCTTGAAATGACGATGGGACGTAGGATGGACGATGCCAACCGGACGTCGTGCCGGGTCGGTTCGCGGGCATCCCCCATTTCAGATAGGTCGCCTTGGGAAAAAGTCAACCGGGACGCGGGAAATTCTCCGCGATTCCTTGCCGTGCGTGCGCCATCGATTGCCCGGCGCGGGGATTTGGGCCTATCATGCCGATTGGTTCCATTCATCGTGGTCATTGAATGTTCGGGCATGTCCATCCGCGAATCCATCCCTCCAGATCCTCCCGCCCTGCCACCTGGCAAGCCAGGTCGATCCGGGTTGATGCATGGTCTGGAGCGGATCTCCCGGCTGCTGCTCTGGTGTCTGGCGCCGGTGCTGGCGCTGGCGCTTCTGTTGGGGGGAGCGGTGGCCTACGTCACCGTCCGTCCCCCTGATCTCACCCCGCATGTCGAAACCCTGGCGGCCTTTCTCTCCGAAAAGAGCGGACTCTCCGTCCGGCTGGCCGGTCTCGATCTGACTCCCGGTCTGTCGTTGGCCGTGGTCGGACAGGGGGTGGAGATCGGCGATCCGGTGAGCGGCGCGCCCCTGCTGTCCGCCGAACGGATCCTGCTGCGCGTCTCGCCGCTGGCCTTCGCCCGTGGGGGGGTGCCGGTCGCCATCACCCTGGAGCGACCCAAGGCCACCTTGCGACGCGACGCGGCGGGGAATCTCCATCTTGGCGGTCTGCTCCTGGCCGGCGGGGAGGGGAGTTCGGCCCGCGATCACTCCTGGCTGCTGCTCAATGCCGTCGATCTGCGCGGGGCGGAGTGGATCTGGATCGACGAGACCGTCACCGACTCGGGAGGGCCGCTTCGATTCGTCGTGGACGACATCACCCTGTCCGCCTTTCTGGAACGGGCCGGGCAGGGGCGGGTGAACGGATCGGCCCGGCTGTCCGCCTTTGGGGAGGGAGGGCGTCTGGAATTCACCGGCGAGCGTCTCCGGGGCGGTCGCTGGAACGCCCGTCTGACCCTGCATCATGGACTGGTCGCGCCGCTCAGGCCATACCTTCGCGACGCCGAGCCGTTGAACGGCCTGACCGCGCCGATCGATGCGACCGTGGAGTTGACCGGCCTGGAGCGCGATCTCGTCAAGGCCGACTGGCAGGCGGAACTCGGCGCCGGCGAACTGGCCTGGCCGTCGCTGTTTCGCTGGCCGCTCCCCATCTCCCGCCTCACCGCCCGCGGCGGGGTCGGTCGTGACGCCAGCGGCTGGCGCGTCGATGTGCAGGGTTTCGAGCTGCGCTCCGCCCACGGACGGGCCCAGGGGTCGGTGCTGGTGACCGGGATCGGCGGTCCGGGGTCCCCGTTCATGGATCTCAAGGCCGAGGCTTCGGGCAATCCGGCCAGCAAGGCCGGTTTTTACTATCCCACCCCGATCATGGCCCCCTCGCTGGTTCAATGGCTCGACAACGCCATCCGGGATGGCCAGGTCAAGCGGGCTTCGGCGTTCATCAAGGGGCACCTGGCCAACATGCCCGCCGGTCCCAACGATCCTCCGGATGACCGTTTCCACATCGAGGCCGATGTCACGGGCGCCACCCTGAACTATTTTCCGCCCCTGGTGCCCCTCACCCAGGCCACCACCCATCTGATCTTCGACCGCTATTCCTTCACCGCGCGGGTCTCCGAGGCGAACTACGGCGATACCCGCCAGGTCAAGGGGGAGGTGCGGATCGACAACATGGTGGACAACCCGGTGGTGGAGATCGTGGCCGAGTCCCCCCAGATCGATCTGGGTTCGGTGTGGAAGGAGATCGTCACCCATCCGAAACTGCGTTGGGACGAGGCGGTCGGCATGGGGGGCGCCAGGGCATCCGGGCAGGGGTCCGGAACCTTCAAGCTTTCGCTGCCGCTGGAGAATCTCGCCACGCTGCGTTATTCGGGCCAGGTGGAGATGAAACAGACCCTGTTCCATCCCCGTTTTCTCGACCACCCTCTTTCCGAGGCATCCGGGACGCTCGCCATCGATTCCGAACGGCTCGATATCCGTCTCGAGAGTGGCAAGCTGGGGGCGTTTCCGCTTTCCGGAGAGGCGGCGGTCCGCAACTACCAGCAGCCCGGCAAGACCGCCTTCACCGCTCGCGTCAAGACGCGGGTGGAGGCGGAACGTCTGGCCGAATGGTTGGCCCCGCTTCTCGGCGAGGAGGGGGAGATCCGGGGTCGCGCGCCGGTGGAGATCGCGTTCACGCGACAGCCGGGAGGCGCCGGGTTTGCCGTGGAGGGGATGGCGGACCTTAGGGAGATCGCCGCGCTCGGACGCATGGGCTGGAGCAAGGGGGCCGGGGAAGAGGGGGAGATCCGTGGCGAGGGGAGTCTGGCCAGCGATGGCCGGTTGAAACTGACCACGTTCAAGGTGGGCGCGGGGAACTTGAGCGGTTCGGGTCGTCTCGATTGGGATCTGGCCGGGAATCATGGCGAGGTGGCGTTCGGGGAGTTGCGCCTGGACAAGAGTCACGGCAAGGTGACCTTGACCCGCGCGCCCGGCAAGGGCGGGGTGGGTTGGTCGATCGATGCCGCCTGGAAGCAGCTCGACATGGGCCCCCTGTGGAGCCGTCCGGGCGGATCGGGGGAGAGCCGTGCCGCCACCGGAGAGACGGAACGGATCGACCCGGAGCGGAGTTGGCCCCGGGTGGCCATGAAGCTGCGTGCCGAGCATCTGTTGCTGGCCAACGGCGAACGGGCCACCCGGCTCGATACCGAGGTGGAGATCGAACGGCGCATTTTGCGCATCGTCGCCTTTTCCATGCTCCAGGCCGGGGGTGAGGTGAGCGGCAATGGGGAGTTTTTGTGGTCGAGCCGCATCGGCTCCGGCGGCTACTCCGGGCGTCTGCTCATGAACGGCGCCGATTTCGGCAGGCTGTTCAAATCCCTGGACCTCAACGAAGGTCTGGAGGGGGGAGCCGGACAGATGGAGGTCTCCCTCGATGGCTTCAAGCCGCCCGGTCAACGTTGGATCGACACCCTCTCCGGCACCGCCCGTTTCAAGTTCCAGGATGGCAAGGTGCGTCGTCTCGGTTTCGTGGCCACCCTGCTTGGACTCTTCTCCCTGAAGGATCTGCCCAAGCTCGTGGTGGGGGCGCGGCCCGACCTGGACGTGACCGGGTTGCACTATCGGGAGTTCCAGGGCGATTTCGCCATTCGCGAGAGCGTCTGGGTGATCGATCGCATGCAACTGCTCAGCCCGTCGATGAACATGGTGGTCACCGGCAGGATCGATTTTCCCGGCGACGCGGTGGAGCTGTTGGTGGGGATGCGTCCGTTGCAGACGCTCGATTCGTTGGTCAATACCGTGCCGTTGCTGGGAAAACTGGTCACCGGCGACCGCCAGGCCGTGGTGGAGACCCAGTTCGATGTCGCCGGCTCGACGAGCGCTCCGCAAGCGACCATCCGTCCGGTCTCCAGTCTGGCCCCCGGCCTGTTGCGCGACTGGATCAACGCCCCGATCGACTGGCTCAAGCGGGCTACCGGCAAGAAGTGACCCGTCCGTCGCGCCGGAGGGTGGCGCCAGGGAGCCTTTCACCACCGACCCGCCGGGTGGAATGAGGAAGGCCAGCGAAAGGCTGGTTTGTAACGCATTGTATCGGCTTTGTCAGGAATATCACACGGATGGTTCGCGCGGGATTGCGCGGAATGGTTGTGTTGGAATATTTTTTGATATTTGCCGTGCAGCGCTCGTAAGGGAGGTTCACGGTCGAGGGGGTGAGGGGTGAGTCTTCCCCCATCGTGCAAGTCTGGCGAGAATCATTCGCGGATGGATGGAATCCGGGTTTCACAAGGGGCGCATGTTCGACGAAGCCAGCCAGCAGGCACTCATGCAGGAGTTCTTCTCCGAGAACCGGGAGGCGTTGGACCGGATCGAACGGGGACTGCTGCAACTCGAGACCGCGCCGGAGAGTCGGGAGTTGCTCAACTCCGTGTTCCGCGACATGCATACCGTCAAGGGCAACTGCCGGATGATGGGGTTCGAGCGGCTCGAGGAGGTGACCCACACCGCTGAATCGCTGCTCGATGCCATGCGCGATGGCCGGTTGGTGATCGACGTGCTGATCGGCAATCAGCTGCTGAGCGTGCTGGATACGGTGCGACGAACCCTGGAGGAGATCGAGCGGAGTGGTTCCGAGGGGGATGCCGAGTTCTCCGCGTTGATCCGGCAGCTCGAGCGGTTGCAGAACCGCCAGGGCGCGGTGATCTCGATGGATCACGACGAAGCGGATGGGGGCGAGGCCGGTCATGTGCCGACTCCCGGCACGCCGTCCGATGAGGCGACAGGGCGCGGGGAGAACGATGCCGCGACGGGCAAGCTCGATTCGATCCGGCTCTCCATCGAGCGGTTGGATGGCCTGATGAGTCAGGTCGGCGAACTGGGCGCCACCTTCAATCAGGTGAAATACGCCCTGGCGCGCAACGCCTCCCAACTCGACCAGGTGCTCGAGACTCTCGGTCAACAGATCCAGACCCTCCAGGGTGAGGTGTTGCAGTATCGGCTGCAACCGATCGGTCGCATCCTCGACACCTACCATCGGCTGGTGCGCGATCTGGCGGTGGAGACCAGAAAGAAGGTGCTGCTCGATCTGGTCGGCGAGGAGACCGAGGTCGATCGCAACGTGCTCATCTCCATCAAGGAGGTGTTGGGTCATCTGATCCGCAACGCCGTGGATCACGGCATCGAAACCCCGGAAGAGCGCGTGGCGCATGGCAAGTCGCCGGTGGGGCGGGTGCGTCTTCTGGCCGAGCAGAAGCAGGGACAGATCTATCTGGAGATCACCGACGACGGACGTGGCATCGACGTGACGCGGGTGCGCTTCAAGGCTCTCGAGCGGGGGCTGATCACCCACGAACAGGCCGGGGAGATGTCCGAGGCCGAGCTGATGCGGCTGATCATGGCGCCCGGCTTCTCCACCGTCGAGCAGGTCAGCAAGATCTCCGGACGCGGCACCGGCATGGATGTGGTCCAGGCCGCCATCGACAAGCTGGGCGGATCGGTGGCCATCTCCAGTCAACCCGGCGAGGGATCCCGTTTCCGGTTGCGCATTCCCCAGACCATGGCGATCGTGCCGGTGCTGCTGGTCACCGCCGCCGGCGAGACCTATGCCGTGCCCCAGGTGAACATCGTGGAGCTGGTCTCCTACCACGGGTCCGAGATCGCCGGGCATGTGGAGGGGAAGATGCAGGCCCCGATGGTGCGGGTGCGCGAACGGCTCCATCCCATGGTGGCCCTGCGCGAGGCGGTGGCCCATCCCGGTCAGGCGGCCCAACGGGCCCGGAGCGTGGAGAAGATCCTGGCCGAGCCGGCGCTGCATGTGGTGGTGCTGCAATCCGAAGAGCGTCTGTTCGCCCTCGACGTGGATGATATCAAGGAGCCGGCCAATCTGGTGATCAAACCGGTGAACCGGATCTTCGCCGACATTCCGATTCTGGCCGGTACCGCGGTGCTGCCGGACGGTTCGGTGTCGTTTCTGTTGAATGTGCCTGAATTGATTAAATAATCGTTATTTTATGCGAATTTTACCCCCATCTGAACGAAGCGCGGAGCAGAGGCGTCATGGAGAAGAACTCGGTATTGATCGTGGACGACAGCAGTCTGGCGCGCATGATGGTGCGCAAGATCTTCGCCACCCGTTTTCCGGATTGGAAGCTGATCGAGGCCAAGGATGGGGATGAGGCGCTGTCTCTCACCAGCGATGAGGTGCGTCTGGCGCTGGTGGATTTCAACATGCCGGGCATGAATGGCATCGAGCTGGCTGAAAGGCTGATGGCATGCAATCCGCGCATTGCGGTCTATCTGGTGACCGCCAACATTCAGGAGCGGATGCATCAGCGGGCAGAGAGCATGGGGATCGGTTTCATCAAGAAACCGATCGCCGAGAACAAGATCGCGGAGATCTTGAAATCATTCGTCTAGGGGGGGTGGTCCCGAGGGGGGGTGAACCATTGGGATGCCAAAAGCACATGCACGCGGGTAGCGATGAACGGGCCGGGCCGGGGGGCGGTGACGAAATGTTTTTCCTGACCGAGATGGAAGAGGATGCCTTGAAGGAGTTCTTCAACATGGGGCTGGGCATGGCCGCGGCCTCGTTGAGCCAGATGGTGGACAACGAGGTGCTGCTCTCCCTGCCGCAGTTGAAGGTGGTCTCCTACGAGGAGGCGACCCGCATGCTGGTCTCCAACGGCGAGGAGAAGCTGGTGGCGATCCGCCAGAATTTCACCGGCGAGTTGACGGGTACGGCGTTGTTGATCTTTCCCGGCGCCGAGAGTCTGGAGCTGGTGCGTACCCTTTTGAACGAGCAGATGCCCCTGGAGGTGCTGGTCGAGTTGGAACAGGAGACGCTTCAGGATGTGGGCAACGTGGTGTTGAACGCCTTTCTGGAGAGTTTCACCCAGATGATGTCGATCCAGTTCGAGTTCGAGGCTGCGGAGTTTCTCAAGGGGAGCAGCAGTTTTCTGTTGGACATCTCCTCGCATCTGGCGGCGCAGCGTCGCGCTTTGTGCGACGAGGAGGACGGTGGGGGGGAGAGGGCCTTCGTGCTGATGATGGACTTCAAGACCCATGACGAGGAGGAGGCCCAGCGCACCTTGAGCGGTTTCGTGGTGTTGTTGTTCTCGCAACATTCGATGGAGATCCTCAAGCGGGAGCTGAAGGTGATTTTGGCCAATTTATGATGATTGTCGCGTCAATTCCATGAGTGAGCTGGATATCATTTTGCTGACCAGGGCCCTGGAGGTCAGCGCCGTGGGGACGATTCTGCTCGATTCCGACCAGAGGGTGGTCTTCTGGAACGATTGGATGGAGAAGGGGGCGCGTCTGCATGCCGATGAGGTGTTGCATCGCGCCCTTTTCGACATTTTTCCCGAGTTGGCCAACTCGCGCATTGCCCGCGCCGTGGAGAGCGCCTTGCACTCCGGTCTGCCGACCATGCTCTCCCACCGGCTCACGCCGACCCCGTTTCCCTTGTTCACGGCCTCGGAAAAGAGCGCCGACCGCCCGCCGCGCATGAGCCAGATGGTGTTGATCAAGGCGATCCGGGATGCCGCCGAGATCCGTTACTGCCTGATCCAGATCCAGGACATCACCAACACCGTCTCCCGCGAGAGGATGCTGCGCACCCAGGCCCAGGAGCTTCAGGCCGCCAAGGAGAGCGCCCAGGAGGCCAACAAGGCCAAAAGCGACTTTCTGGCCAACATGAGCCACGAGATCCGCACGCCGATGAACGCCATCATCGGCATGACCCATCTGGCCTTGAAGACCGAACTCAATCCCAAGCAGCGCGACTACATCACCAAGGTCCACTCGTCGGCCCAGTCGCTGTTGGGGATCATCAACGACATCCTGGATTTCTCCAAGATCGAGGCCGGCAAGCTGACCATGGAGTCGGTGCCGTTCTATCTGGAGGATGTGCTCAACAACGTGGCCAATCTGGTGGCGTTGCGCGCCGAGGAGCAGGGGTTGGAGGTGAATTTCCACGTTGCCCAGGGGGTGCCGCTGAACCTGATCGGCGATCCGTTGCGGCTCGGTCAGATCCTGGTCAACCTCACCAACAACGCGGTGAAGTTCACCAAGAAGGGAAACATCGTCGTCTCCGTGCGGGTGATTCGTCACGAGACCACCGAACACCGGGTGGGGTTGCATTTCACGGTCGAGGATACCGGCATCGGCATGTCCGAGGAACAGATGTCCCGGTTGTTCACCGCCTTCACCCAGGCCGACTCCTCGACGACGCGCAGGTTCGGTGGGACCGGTCTGGGATTGACCATCAGCAAGCGGTTGGTGGAGATGATGCACGGGCGCATCTGGGTGGAGAGCGCGCCGGGGGTGGGCAGTACCTTTCATTTCACCGCGATTCTGGGCCAGAAGGGGACCGATCGGCGTCGTTTCCGGCTTCCCACGCGGGAACTGGTCGGCATGCGGGTGCTGGTGGCCGATGACAACCCGGTGTCGCGGGAGATCTTGCAGAAGTCCTTTGAATCGTTCTCCTTCAAGGTCACCTGCGTGGCCTCCGGGGAGGAGGCGGTTTTCGAGATGGAGCGGGCCATCGCCACGCGTCATCCGTATCGGATGGTCTATCTGGACTGGCAGATGGGCGAGATGGATGGCATTCGCACCGCGCGGGAGATCACCCGTCGGTTTCCCCTGGCGCACATTCCCAAGATCGTCATGGTGACCGCCTACTCACGGGAGGATATCATCCTGGCGGCGGATGGGGCGGGGATCGATGCCTTCTTGACCAAGCCGATCAACCTGTCGGTGCTTTTCGAGACCGTGCTGTCGGTGTTGAAGCAGGATGCCGAGCGTCGCGAGGGGAGCGGGCCGCGGGAGATGGTGGTGTCGCGGGGAAGGATCGGCGAGACATCCCGTTCCGACTGGCGCGGGGTGCGGGCGCTGTTGGTCGAGGACAACGAGATCAACCAGCAGGTGGCGCGGGAACTCCTGGAAGAGGAGGGGATGGTGGTGAGCATCGCCGGCAACGGCGAGGAGGCGGTGGAGGCGGTGCGTCGCGAGCCGTTCGATCTGGTGCTGATGGATGTGCAGATGCCGATCATGGACGGCTATGCCGCGTCGCGGGCGATACGCGCCGACGAGCGCTTCAAGGGGTTGCCGATCATCGCCATGACCGCCAACGCCATGGCCGGGGATCGGGAGAAGTGCATGGCCGCGGGCATGAACGATCACATCAGCAAGCCGATCCATCCGGTCACCATGTTCGCCACCATGGCCCGTCACGTTCCGGCCCGTGCGCGCACCCCCGAGGTGGCGGCGGTCGGCCCGGTGGTCGAATCGGGCGGGCGTGTCGAGGCCCTGGTTTTGCCACCCGAGCCGCCGCGCGAGGAGACCGATCTGCCCGAGCGGCTCGACGGGGTGGACATGCTGGCCGGACTCGCCAATCTGAACGGCAACCGCAAGCTCTACCTCAAGATCCTCGGGGATGTGCATGCCCGTTTCCAGGATGTGGGGGCCCGTCTGCGGGTGGAGTTGGACGGGGGAAATCGCGACGAGGCGCGGCGGTTGATTCATACCTTCAAGGGAGTGGTCGGCACGCTGGGCGCGCGGGAGGCGCAGCGTCTCTCCGGTCAGATCGAGGAGGCGCTGGTCGAGGGCGCGTTGGAACGGGTCGAGAGGCTCATTCCGGCGTGGACGCCGGTGGTGGAGCGGATGATGCATGGGTTGGCCGGGGTCAACGTCGGGCGGGAGACGGTCGTCCAGCCGGTGGTCGGGGTCGAACCGCTGGATGTCGATCGGTTGCGGGGGATTCTCGACAAGCTGGCCGGTCTGATCGAGGAGGGGGATTCGGATGCCCAGGAGTGTGCGGCCAGGGCCAGGGAGTTGTTGGCCGGTTCGCCGGTTGCCGGAAGCATGGAGCGCATGGCTGCCCAGATCGACGATTATGAGTTCGAGATGGCGCGGGAGACCTTGAGAGGGATCGTGGCCGAGTTGTCCTTGTAAGGTGTTGTGGGGTGTGGAGCCGTGGAACAGACTGAGAATCGTCCCAAGGTGTTCATCATCGACGACGAGACGGTCAGCATCGACGTTTTGTCCGGTCTGTTGCGCCCTTTTTACCGGGTGGTGTCGGCCAAGAGCGGTGAGAGCGCCTTGGCGCGACTCGATACCCAGACCCTGCCGGATCTGATTCTCCTGGATGTGATCATGCCCGGCCTGGATGGCTATCAGGTGTGCGAGCGGTTGAAGCTGAATCCCCGTACCCGCGACATTCCGGTGATCTTCATCACCTCGAACTCCTCCGAGGAGGACGAGACGCGCGGTTTCGAGGTTGGCGCGGTCGATTACATCACCAAGCCGTATCGCCCCGGGATTGTCCTGGCGCGGGTCAGAACCCATGTCGAGCTGAAAAGGCGCGGGGATCTTCTGGAGCGGCTGGCGGTGCTCGACGGCTTGACGAGCATTCCCAACCGGCGCCGTTTCGATCAGTTCCTCGAATACGAGTGGAACCGCTCCCAGCGGCATGCCCATCCGTTTTCGCTGTTGCTGTTGGACATCGACTATTTCAAGATGTACAACGATCTTTACGGCCATGCCCAGGGGGATGCCTGTTTGCGCCGGGTGGCCGAGGCGATCGCCACCTCCATGCCGCGTGCCATGGACCTGGCGGCCCGGTACGGCGGCGAGGAGTTCGCCTGCGTGTTGCCGGAGACCCATGAGAACGGCGCCCAGGCGGTGGCCCAGAGGATCCTGGGGTCGGTGCGGGCGCTCAAGATTCCCCATGCCCACTCCAAGGCCGGAGAGCATGTGACGGTGAGCATCGGCGTGGCCTGCATGATTCCCAATACGGGAAAACACCCCCTGGATCTGATCACCCGCGCGGATCAGGCGTTGTACAAGGCCAAGCGGGCCGGACGCAATCAGATGTCCACCCTGGGACAGGTTCCGGAAGCGGAGGAAGCGTGAGCATGAGGAGAGGGATCTGATGGGCGCGGAGCTTCCCAAGATTCTGATCGTCGATGACGAGACCACCAACATCGACGTGCTGGTGGGGCTTTTGGCCGAGGAGTGCAAGACCGTGGTCGCCAAGAACGGCGATCAGGCGTTGCGGCGCGCGCTGGTCAAGCCCCATCCGGATCTGATCCTGCTGGACATCGTATTGCCCGACATCGACGGTTTCGAGGTGTGCCGGCGCCTCAAGGAGCGTTCCGAGACCAGCGACATTCCCATCATCTTCATCACCGGCAAGGAGTCGGAACAGGATGAAACCCGTGGATTGTCGGTGGGGGCGGTGGATTTCATCCGCAAGCCGTTCAGTCCGGTGGTGGCCCTGGCGCGCATCCAGACCCATCTGGCCCTGCAACGGCAGAGGCATCACCTGGTCGCGCTCAACGAACTCAAGAACCGGTTTCTGGCCATGGCGGCCCACGACCTGCGCAATCCCCTCAACTCGATCAGTGGCCTGAGCGAAATTCTGCTGACCATGCCGCTCGACGAGCAGGAGAATCGCAGCTTCATCCAGACCATCCACGATGTGGCCGGTCAGATGCTCAAGCTGATCCACGATCTCCTCGATGTCAGCAGCATCGAATCCGGCACCTTTGCCCTGGAGAAACGTCCCACCGACCTCGCCACGCTGATTGGCGAACGGGTGGAACTGACGCGCATCGCCGCGCGGGAGAAGGGGGTGACGATCCGGGAAGAGTGCCCGTCGATGGCGCCCGTTGCCGCGGATCCGGACCGCCTGGCCCAGGTGGTCGATAATCTGGTCGGCAACGCCGTCAAGTTCTCTCCGGTCGGGTCCGAGGTCACCGTGCGCTGCGGACGACTGCACGACCGCTGTTTTCTTCAGGTGGTCGATCAGGGGCCGGGTATCCCGGATGCGGAACGTCATCGGCTCTTCGGGGAGTTCCAACGCCTGAGCACCCGGCCCACGGCCCAGGAAAAGAGCACTGGACTTGGGTTGTCCATTGTCAAACGGATCGTCGATGCCCATCATGGTGAGATCGTGGTGGCCAACAACGCCGATCGTGGGGCGATCTTCACCTGTTTTCTTCCGGAAGGCTCCCATGAGACCATCCCCACCCGGGTGCGTCCGGCCCTGGCCGCGGGCAAGGCGTTGCGCATGCTCTTGATCGACGACGATCCGGTCTTGCGTCTCATGTACGCCAAGGCGTTCGCCGAACAGGGGTTCGAGTGGGTCGGAGAAGCCAGGGATGGACGGGAGGGGGTGGCGCTCTATCAGGCATTGAAACCCGATGTGGTGATCTGCGATATTGAGATGCCGGTGATGGATGGCCTGGAGACGCTCAAGGCGTTGCTGGCCGTGGATCCCAACGCCTGCGTGATCATCCTGACCTCCTCGGTGGATCAGGAAAAATGGACCATCTGTCTGGCCCATGGCGCCCGCTATACCCTTCGGAAGGACACGCCGTTTCCGGAGATCCGACGCAAGGTGCTGGAAATCTGGAAGGAATATCAGGGCCGATTCGCGTGAGATTCCCGGTTAACCGGTTGGCTACAACGAAACAAGAGACCGCGACATGCAAGAAACTCAAGGCAGGATTCTGATAGTCGATGACGAGCGGATCCATGTGGAGACATTGACCGGTCTGCTCGCCGAGACCTATCGGACCGTGGTGGCCGAGAGCGGCCCCGAGGCGTTGCGGTTGGCCGGCGCGGATCCCAAGCCCGATCTGATCCTGTTGGATGTCGCCATGCCCGGCATGGACGGGCTGGAGGTGTGCCGACGCCTCAAGGCCAATCCGGAAACGCGCGGGATCACGGTGATTTTCGTGGCCGAGCGCGATCGCACCGGGGACGAGGATGAGGGGCTTGGTCTCGGCGCGGTGGATTATCTGTTCAAGCCGATCCGACCTGCCCTCTTGCGCGCGCGCGTGCGTAATCACATGGCCCTGGCCGATCAGAGCCGCGTGCTGGAACGGCAGGTCGCGGAACGCACCCAGGATCTGGAACAGGCCAAGGAGGCGTTGCGCTCCTCCATGGGCAATCTCCTGACCATCCGGGTGGGTCCGGGGGTTTACTGGTTGCAGATCCCCGAGGCTGGCCTCTACATTCTGTGCGGATGTCCGAGCGAGGTGGTCAAGCTGCTGATGCACAAGGGGCTCAACGCCCCGGCCATCAAGAATGGCGTCCACTTCGAAACCGGTCCGAACGTCATTCTGCTGTCGGATCTGCTGATGCAGAACGGCGGTTTTTCCAACATGGCCGAGTTCCCGGTGTTGCAGATGCTCTACCGGCAGGGGATGATCCTGCCGGGCCATCCGAACAACACCGGGGTCAAGCCGTTGCTGATGGGCGCGGAAGATCAGGTCGAGGCGCAGCTGGCCTATATCCATCGCGGCAACTACGGACTCTCTCGCGAGGAGTTGGAAGAGGTCGGTCTGGACGAAACGACCGTCGAGATGATGATGCGCATCAAGTTGCAGTTCGCCTTCGGACGGATTCGCGAGCCCTCGGAGTTTCTCGATACCCTGGTCGTCACGGACAAACCCCAGGAGATCCGCAACGGCGCGACCATCCAGAGGGTGGGTTCGAACCGTTTCCGCATCGCCTTTCGCGACCAGAGCGCCGAGATCGATCTGAACCTGCCCAAGGACACGGTTTACAAATCCCCCTATCCATTGGGATTTCATCGGGTGCCGCGCCACTACTTCGCGGTGTTGCACACCGGCGAGGGGGATGGCTGGGATCCGGAACGTCCCAGCATGAGCAGCGTGCTGATGTTCCAGGGACGCTTCTACCTCATCGATGCCATTCCCGGCGTGCTCAACGTGCTGACCGCCATGGGCATCGACATCAGCGAGGTCGAGGGGATCTTCCACACCCACGCCCACGACGACCACTTCGCCGGTCTGCCGGCCCTGATTCAGACCGATCGCCGCCTCAAGTACTATGCCACTCCCATGGTGCGTTCGTCGGTGGCCAAGAAACTGGCCGCACTCATGTCCTTTGACGAGGACAAGTTCAACCAGTTCTTCGAGATCCACGATCTGGAGTTCGACGTTTGGAACCAGTGCGGCGGTCTGGAGGTGCGCCCGATCTACTCGCCCCATCCGGTGGAGACCTCGCTGCTGGTCTTTCGCACCCTGGCCGAGGATGGCTATCGCACCTATGCCCACTGGACCGATCTGACCTCCTTCGCGGTGCTCGACCGGATGACCAATCCCGGACCGTTCGCGGTCCCCAGGGAGCAGGTGGAACACATCAAGGCGAGTTACCACTTTCCGGCGGATCTGAAAAAGCTGGATATCGGCGGCGGAATGATCCACGGCATGGCCCAGGACTTCAGGGGCGATCCCTCCGGACGCCGCATCCTGGCCCACCTCTCCCGCGATCTGACCACCGAGGAGATGGAGATCGGCTCGGAGTCCACCTTCGGCGCCCTGGATATCCTGATTCCCGGCGAGCAGGATTACCGTCGGCAGCGGGCCTTCTACTACCTGCGCGATCTCTTCCCGGAGATCTCCGATGACGACATCCGCATGCTGATCAACGGGCCGATCGTCAAGTACAACGCCGGCTCCTTCATCCGTTGGGAGTCGGATGCCCACGATTTCGTGGAGATGACCATCTGCGGGGATATCGTCTATCTGGATGCGGATTTCGGCATTCGCTATCACCTGGGTTTCGGCTCTTTCATGGGGTTGCAGGGGATCTTTCCGGAGATCCAGTCCGACGAGGGCGGGTATCGTTCGGTCTCCCACAGCGCGGTGTTGCGGATTCCCGCCCGGATGCTGCGGATCTTTCTGGAAAACCGTGGTCTCTACGCCAACCTGGCCGGGGTGTTGGAACAAATCCGCTTCCTGCGGCATACCTGGCTGTTCGGGGAACAGACCTCCTTCGTCTTCCTGGCCACACTCACCCGCAATCTCGAGACGATCCGCGTCGAACAAGGAAGCTGGATCGAGATCACCGGCAATCCGCCGGTGTTGTGGCTGGTCTCCTCCGGTCGGGTGGCGATGTGCGACCCGACCGATACGGTGGTGGGAATGATCGAGGCCGGGGGATTCTTCGGCGAGTGGGCCTATCTGAATTCGGGAAGCTGTCCCTGGCGTTTCCGGATGGAAGAGTCCGGCGACCTGGTGCGTTTGTCGTGGGCCGGTCTGCTGGATGCGCCGATCATCCACTGGAAGATGCTGGAGACCCTTCAGAAGCGTGCCAGTCTCGCCCAGCCTGCGTGAAATGGAGTCGAGATGACCACGCCGTTGTTGCTCGACGAGGTTGAGGAAGATGCCTTCAAGGAGTTGTTCAACTTGAGCTTCGGCACCACCGCCGCCACGTTGAGCGAGATGGTGGATGCGGAGATCGTGTTGTCGGTGCCGAGTTTCTCCAGACTCTCCCCCCGTTCGCTGCTTGTGCAGATCCATCAACTGTTCGGCGACGCGATCGGTCTGGTGGGCATGCGTTACCAGTTCACCTTTCCCTCCGAGCGGGTGGTGCCGGGCACGGCGGTTCTTTTGGTGCGTGCCACGGATCTGGGCCTGTTTCTCGAAGCCTTGCATGGGGATGCCATCCCCGTGGAGATGATCGGGCAGATCGAGGCCGATTCCATGCAACTGGCCGGAGATGTGTTGCTGTATACCTGTGCCAGCAGTCTGAGCGCGTTGTTGGAGTCGGATATCGACTGTCAGAAGCCCTTTTTCTTTCGTGGCGATCCAGAGGCGTTGTCCATTCAACTGGGCTTGGCGGAACGAGAGGAGAGTCAGGAATTGCTGATGTTGCGGGTGGACTTCCTCATGACCGGCAAGGGGGTTACCGGTGCCCTGTTGACCTGGATGGATGGCGATGGCTTGCCGTTCCTCAAGACGGAGATCGATCACTTCATCACCACCCACATGTCTTGATGCGCGCGGACCCTCTCCATGGAGATCATCCGACTCGATCCAGGGGAACTCTACATCGGAACCGCGCCTGCCGAGGTGCATACCGTTCTGGGTTCTTGCGTTTCCATCATTTTTTTCCATGAACGGCTTAAATTGGGCGCGATCTGTCATGGTCGCAAGCCCGACCATGTGTGCAGGCCCACGACCACGGGGTTGAAGGTGTGTCGCGAGTTGGGCGATCATGTGCGCTGCTCGTTGGAGTTCATGCTGGGCTGGTTCGACACGCGCGGCGTGCCGAGATCGGAGTTGGAGGTGAAGTTGTTCGGCGGGGCGATGATGTTTGCCCACTCCCTGGCAGGCGGAACGGGTCTGGGGATGGGCAAGCGCAATGTGGATACGGCGATGGAGTTCATCCGTTCCCGGAGATTGCATCTCACCGCCTCGGATGTGGGTGGGCCATGGGCGCGGCAGATCGTGTTTTTCACCGATACCGGGGAGATCCGGTTGAAGCGGTATCGCAAGTCGGCGCAGGAGTTGGAGAGGTTGGAGCAGTTGGGTTGAGGGGTGGGGAATGGACAGGAGAGGGGATGGTCCAGGGATCCCCTCATCAAGCAAATCTTCGAAAAAGCGATTCTTTGAAGAGCACGCTAAACCGTACCCATCACGGGATGCGTTGTTTCATGATCAAGGGGCCAGGGGGATTATCCCCCTGGCGGGATCCAAGGGTAAAGCTCTTTGGACTTTGGTTTTTGACTTTGGCGCGCTCTTCTCAAGAAAGCATGTTTCGCGTCTTTTGCGAAAAATGCGTCGCGCGCAGCCTTTGCGAGCTTCGTTTCCTACCGTGGAACTCCCGTAAGGGAGGTCCACGGTAGGGGGGTGAGGGGTTCTCCCCCCATCCTGCAAGTTGGGAAACGAAGCTCGTATTTTGCACTTAAGCCGGGGACCTTGCGCTCCTCCGTCCCCCGCAAGGGTGGGGGTTCTGAACAGGTGCCACGATTTTTGAATGGGAATACGCCATGTTGACACTCGGGGTGAATGTCGATCATATCGCTACGGTGCGTCAGGCACGCGGAAGCCGCTACCCGGATCCGGTCGAGGCGGCCCTGGTGGCGGAACGGGCCGGCGCGGACGGCATCACCGTGCATCTGCGCGAGGACCGGCGCCACATCCAGGACCGGGACGTGCGGCGGTTGCTGGAGATGGCCCAGACCAAGGTCAACCTGGAAATGGCCGCCAGCGACGAGATGGTGGCCCTGGCCTGCCAACTGCGTCCGGCGGACTGCTGCCTGGTGCCGGAAAAGCGGGCCGAGTTGACCACCGAAGGGGGCCTGGACATCCTGGCCAACAAGGATACGGTACGACGGGCCACGGAGTCGCTCTCCCAGGCCGGGATACGGGTCTCCCTGTTCATCGATCCCGATCCCGAACAGATCCGCGCGGCGGTGGCGGTGGGCGCGCCGGTGGTGGAGCTGCATACCGGGGCCTATGCCGAGAGTCACGACGAGGGGCGGCGCGCGGAGGAGTTGAGCCGCATCCGCCATGCGGTGGAGCTGGCTCTGGCGCGCGGGTTGACGGTGAACGCCGGACATGGGTTGCACTACCACAACGTGCAACCGATCGCGGCAATCCCCGGCCTGACGGAGTTGAACATCGGCCATGCGATCATCGCGCGGGCGCTGTTCGACGGGATGGAACGGGCGGTGCGGGAGATGAAGCGGTTGATGGTGGAAGCTGCGGGCTGGCGGACGTGATTCTGGGGATCGGCACCGATCTGGTGGCCATCGACCGGATCGGCAAGGCGCTGGAGCGCCATCCGGAGCGGTTCGCGGCCAAGGTGTACACCGACGCGGAGCGGCAAGCCTGCGCGTTGCGACAGGAGACGGCGTGTCTTGCCAAACGTTTTGCCGCCAAGGAGGCGTTGGCCAAGGCGCTGGGGACCGGCATGCGCGATGGGGTGTGGTTCACCGGCATGGAGGTGGGGAACGACCCGTTGGGCCGTCCGACGCTGCGGGTGAACGGGGAGACGGCACGGCAGCTCGAGGTGTTGCGGGTCCGGTCTGGCGCGCGCGAGGTGGTGATTCATCTCTCCCTGGCCGATGAGGGCGGCCTTGCGCTGGCCCATGTGGTTCTGGAAGGGGTGTTTTCTTCGTAACCAAGTGGTTGATCTCGTTTTTCTTGGTCCGTTGTTTCCGGATCGATCCTCTGACACATGGGGTTCCAGGCCACAAGCGGGCGCGATACGTCCGTGCCGATCCATGCGCGCGTCTTGGGGGAGGGGCTTTTTTTCGACATGCGAGCCTCTGTGCGTGCCAGCGCCCTTGCGAAAATTTTTCGTTCTCCACGGCTTTCTTGTAAAAAAAATCGCCACCACCTTTTAACTGATTGATTGCAATTTGTTTCTATTTAAGAGTCTCCTGATGAACGCTATATTGCAATGCAAAATGAATGAATTTTTTGCACCAGTCGAAACAGGAAGCTTGGCGGTCGTTTTTTGTCAATTTATTGATTCTAAAAATGAAAACACGGAAATTCAAGCTTGGCACGTCTCTTGATATTTATCAAATCAAGGAACAAGCACACGGACTAAGGATGGTTCAAGCATTTGTGCGGCAATGAGCATGTTGTGTGGCAGTTGTGTTGTTGCAGTGGCAGTAGATGTGGAAGAGAGAGAGTGGAAGGAACAGGGCCAAGTTCGCGCACGGCCCGGATCAAGGGTTGGATATCCTCCCCCCCCATCCAGCCCTTGATCCTCCTCTCCCCTGTTGAAAATGGGGAGAATGAAAACGAATTTCGAGAAGGGACGCCAGTCGTCCCGACCAAGGGTCGGCCTCCCCCCCCCTCAAGCTGACCCTTGGTTCTTTATCATAGCAGTGGGACGCCAGTCGTCCCAACCAAGGGTCGGCATCCCCCCCCTCAAGCTGACCCTTGGTTCTTTATCATGGCAGTGGGACGCCAGTCGTCCCAACCAAGGGTCGGCCTCCCCCCCCTCAAGCTGACCCTTGGTTCTTTATCATGGCAGTGGGACGCCAGTCGTCCCAACCAAGGGTCGGCATCCCCCCCTCAAGCTGACCCTTGGTGCTTTTTCATGAAGACCGAGGCGTGGTTCGTTCATGCCTCCTCCAGGGATCCGGCCTCCCCCCCCCCTCAAGCCGGATCCCTGTTCTTTTTCAGGGATCCCTTTTCAGCACAATCCAAGCAGGCGTGCCACCGGGCCATAGTTGCGTCGGTGCTCCGGGGTCACCCCCAGTCGTTCCAGCGCCGCCAGATGCTCTTGGGTGGGATAGCCGGCATTGTGTTCCCAGCCGTAACCCGGATGACGACGTGCCAGTTCGGTCATGATTCCATCCCGATGGGTCTTGGCCAGAATCGCCGCCGCCGCGATCGAGGCGGACAACTGGTCCCCCTTGATCACCGCCCGCGCCGGACAGGGGAGACCGGGGGGCACGTCGCGACCATCCACCAGGACGAATCCCGGCACGATCCGAGACTCTGGCGCGATATGGGGGGCAGAGGAGGCGTTCCCCCCGCCGGAAGCAGGCAGCGCGTCAGGCGCGGCATGGGGAGGATTCGTCGTACCCTGAACCCCGGTCGCGCGCAACGTCGCCACTGCGCGGTTCATCGCCAACAGTGAGGCACGGCGGATGTCGAGCCGGTCGATCTCCACCGCCTCGCAGAGGCCGATGCCAAAGGCGAGGGCCTCGGCGCGGATCGTCAGGGCAAGGATATCCCGTTGCGCGGCGGTCAGGCGCTTGGAGTCGTCGATGTGGACAAGGGAAGGGGGAAGCGCCCGAAAAGGGGGCAGAATGACGGCGGCGGCCACGACCGGACCGCATAAGGGACCGCGACCGGCTTCGTCCACGCCACAAATCAGCGTGAAGCCGGTCGCTTGAAGTTCCTGTTCCAGGTCGAGACCTGGACGAACCCGGGCTACCAGTCCCGTTTCTCCCGGATGCGCGCGCCCTTGCCGGTGCGGTCACGCAGATAGTAGAGCTTGGCGCGGCGCACGTCGCCCTTGCGCAACACCTCGATCTTGTCCAGCTTCGGGGAGTAGAGCGGGAAGAGACGCTCCACGCCCTCGCCGAACGAGACCTTGCGCACCGTGAAGGTGGTACGGTTGCCGGCGTTGCGCAGCGCGATGCATACCCCCTCGAACACCTGAATGCGCTCGCGGCTTCCCTCGATCACGCGCACATGCACCCGCAAGGTGTCGCCCGCGTTGAACTTGGGGACATCGGCCTTGATCTGCGCCTGCTCAAACAACTGTAATTCGTTCATGATCTTTTCATCCTGTCATGCGTGTGCTCAAACCCTCCACCCTCGGAGGGTTCATCGGTGACATCCATGGCCTCCAGATCCTTGGCCAACTCTTCGATCAACCGCCGCTCCTGGCGACTCCAGGCAACCCGCGTCAACAACTCCGGACGCCGGATCAGGGTGCGCAACAGCGACTGTCTTCTTCTCCACGCCGCAACCGCCCCGTGGTTCCCGGACAACAGCACCGAAGGTGCCGAAACCACTTCCCCGGAAAGGGTTGGCCACCGGGCCGGGCGGGTGTAATGCGGGTGATCCAACAAACCTTGCGAAAACGATTCCGCCTGTGCGCTCTCCGCGTCGCCCAAGACGCCGGGAACCAGCCGGGCCACCGCGTCGAGAACCAGCATGGCGGGCAGTTCGCCGCCGGTCAGGACAAAATCGCCGATGGAAAGCTCCTCGTCAACCGACTGCGCCACCCACCGTTCGTCCGCGCCCTCATAGTGGCCGCAGACTAAAATGACATGCGGTTCCAAACTCAAACGAACCGCCTCGTCCTGTCCAAACCGCCGCCCTTGCGGTGTCAACCAGATCACCCGACCGGGACACGCGTTGCGTGTCGCATGCACCGCCCGTTCCAGCACATCGGGCTTGAGCACCATGCCTGGTCCGCCTCCGAACGGGGCGTCGTCGACCCGGTTGTGCTTGTCCAGCGCGAAATCGCGAATCTGGATCAGACGGGTTTCGATCACCCCCCGCTCTCTGGCCCGCCCGAGGATGGATCCATCCAGCACCGGGGCGAACATCTCGGGAAACAGGGTGAGAATCGAGAAGCGCATCCTGCAAGCCCCGGCTATTCAGTCATGGACGCGCCGACCATTCACAGGCCCGGCATGAGCCGGACCCGAATCGTCTTGCCGGCTTCGTCAACCGCCAGGATCACATCGCGAATCACCGGCAGCAGACGCTCTTCTCCGTCGGGTTGGGTCACCACCAACACATCGTTGGAGCCGGTTCCCAGCAGTTCGCTCACCACGCCGATTTCGTGCTCCGGACCGTCCCCTGCGTTCGGCGACTCCGAATCGCCCTCCGCATTCGATACCCCTGGAGCGGCCCCTTTGGGGGTGGAACCATCCGAGGCCTCCGGCATGGCCACCACCCGACAACCAAGCAGACGGAACCAGTAGTGTCGTCCCGCGCCTGGATCCGGCAATTGATCCACCGGCAACCAGATGGACATGCCCGCCAGGGTTTGGATCTTCTCCCGAACTTCCCAGTTCTCGATCGTCACCAGGAGGTCGTCGCCGTGTCGGCGGACGGAGCGCGCGGTCACCTGGATTTCGGGCGGGGCTGCCTTGCCCAACTCCCAACGGGTGTGCGTGAGCAACCAATCGCTGGACAACTCGCGCGTGGGGGCATTGTCCGGCAGGATTCTGGCAACGGGCAGAAAACAGGGCGCCACCCGCGCCTCACCCCGCACCCCGAACGCCCCCTTGATTCGCCCCAGGGCGACCCAGTGGGCGCCCGAGTCGATCATGTCGGGCCGATGCCGATCAGGCCGAAGCCTGGAGTTGCTTGATCAGGCGACCCACGGTATCCGAAGGCACCGCGCCGACGCTCAACCAGTGGTTGACGCGCTCCATGTCCAGGGAGACGCGCTCGGTCTCCAGGAGCGGATTGAAAACGCCGAGTTTTTCCAGGAAACGACCATCCCGCGGCATGCGGGCATCCGCCGCGACCACGGCGTAGAAGGGACGTTTTTTGGAGCCTCTGCGTTGCATGCGAATACGAACCGCCATTGATCTCGTGCCTCTTTTCTTCTGGATGGAGATGTCTTGCGCGCCACGTTCGGCGCATCTGCGACGAAAACCCTATATTCTATGCATTTTTTTTCGGGAGTCAAGCTTCCGTTGCATGATGGGGATCAAATAACCCCAACTCCCCTGCCGTGCCGGCCAATTGACCGCAGGCCGCCCCCACATCCGCCCCGCGACTGTCCCGGATGATGGTCACCAATCCGGCATTGGCCACGACTTCTTGAAAGCGCAGGATCTGCTCTCGCGGGGTGGGGGCATAGGGTGCGCCGGGCCAGGGGTTGAAGGCCAGCAGGTTCACCTTGGAAGGGATCCCCTTGAGCCAGTTGACCAGTTCGCGGGCATCCTGAAGCGAATCGTTGATCCCATCGAGCAGCACATACTCCCAGGTTATGCGGTCGCGTCCGCGCATCGGCCAGGCGAGGGCGGCGCGGCGCAGTGCCGCCAGATTGAACTTGCGGTTGATCGGCACCAGTTGATCGCGTACCGCGTCGCGGACGCTGTGCAGGGAGATGGCGAGGTTGACGTTCAGGTTGAGTCCCGCCTCTTCCATTTTGTTGACCACCCCGGAGGTGGAGAGGGTGAGTTTGCGACAGCCGATCGCCAGTCCCGTGTTGTCCATGATGATCCGCACCGCCCGGGTGACCGCCGCGAGGTTGTACAACGGTTCGCCCATGCCCATCAGCACCACGTTGGTGACCCGCACCCCGCGTGCCGCCATGGTGGCGCGCACGAACAGCACCTGTTCGACGATCTCGGCGGTGGTGAGGTTGCGGCGCAGGGGCAGGGTGCCGGTGCGGCAGAAGGGGCAGGCGAGGCTGCATCCGGCCTGGGACGAGACGCACACCGTGCCGCGCTCTTCATCGGGGATGAAGACCGTCTCCGCGGCCACGTCGTCGCCGCAGTCCAGAAGCCACTTCTCCGTCCCATCCGCGGAGACCCGATGGGAGATCACGGGCGGGCGCAGCGGCGCGATCACTTCCGCCAGTCGGGCGCGGAACGGTTTGGAGAGATCGGTCATCTCCTCGACCGTTCCGGCCAGCCTGGCATACACCCAGGACCATGCCTGCTGGGCCCGATAGGGTTTTTCGCCCCACGCGACCATGAGTTGGGTCAACTCCTCGCGGGTCATGTCGGTCAGGCGCAGGGGCGCCGACGGCGTGAACACCGGCGCCGACGGGGCATCGCCCAGCTCAAGCGGTTCTCCGTCGGGCGGTGGGGCAGAGGAATCGAGAGGCATCAACGCGGACAGATCTCCATTTGACCGAAGAAGAAGGCGATCTCCTGGGCCGCGGTTTCCGGGGCGTCGGAGCCATGCACGGCATTGGCCTCGATGCTTTCGGCGAAATCGGCGCGGATCGTCCCTGGCGCCGCCTTGGCCGGATTGGTGGCCCCCATCACCTCGCGATTCTTGGCGATCGCCTCCTCGCCTTCGAGGATCTGCGCCATGATCGGTCCGGAACTCATGTAGCGCACCAGATCGTCATAGAACGGCTTGCCCTTGTGCACCCCGTAGAAGGCGCCTGCCTGGGCCGGCGACAGATGGAGCATCTTGGAGGCCACGATGCGCAGGCCGGCGGCCTCGAAACGGGAGTAGATGGCGCCGATGACATTTTTGGCCACGGCGTCGGGCTTGATCATGGAAAGGGTACGTTGAATGGCCATGGCATGGACTCCTGATCGCGGTTGCGTTGGATGATTGGACAAAGGGGTATGGCGTTTCCGTTCGGTTGGGCGCGCGTTTTTGTTCTGAAATGGTTTGGGTGCGCGAGCGCGCGGGATGTGTATATCTTGATTTTTGGGTTTGCGCCAAGATATATTCGACATTTGCGGTCGTGAACCGCCATATTTTTTCGTGAAACTCCTGCCAGGGAGGTTCACGGTCGGGGGTGAGGGGGCTCTCCCCATCAAAAATCATTCAATCTGGCATGAGGGGGAGTCTTTGCATTGATGTCCATGTCCCGATCCTTGTTCAAGGGCACGCTCGCGGCTCTCGCGGTGCTCACCCCCGGCCTTGCCGGTGCCGCTTCGTGGTATGGCGCCCCTTTTTCGGCGGATACCGTGATGGTCAGCCCCGTGGATCCCAAGGATCGGGCCTCCGGCAAGCTGTATGTGGGCGCCGACCGTCTGCGTTCCGAGGGGGTCTATCAGGGTACCCGAAAAGTGTTGATCGTCAACATTCCGGAACGCAAGGCCTATACCCTGATACCGGACAGGAAGGTGTATCACGAAGGGTTGAGCGAGGCGCTCATGCCACCCCGTCCGGATGTGGAAAAGATGCCGGATGACCCGCAAGGTCCGTGCAAGCTCGATCCGCAACTCGCCTGCACCCACGATGGATCCGAGACCATCCATGGGATCCAGACCGAAAAATGGTCGGTCAAGGCCAAGGGGCAGGGTGGCCAACACGTCGTGCGCATCTGGGTCGATGCCAGGCGACGCATCGTCATTCGTCAGCAGCCGGATGACGGTCCGGTCATGGAACGCAAGCTGCTCGGCATCGAGAAGATCGATGGACGCGATACGGAAAAGTGGGAGATCACCCACAGTTTCAAGGAGAGGAAGAACAGCTATCAGCAGTGGGTGGATGCCGCGTTGCGCATTCCGGTCCGGCTCGGCGAGGGGCGTCAGGCCGCCATGGAGGTCACCGCCATCCGCGAGGGTGCCCAGGATGCCGCCCTGTTTCAGCTGCCCGCCGGCTACAAGCAGGTCAATCCGCCGCCGCCTCTGGGCGCCGAGGGGCCTGGCCTGGCCCCAGCCCAGACTCCGCAGCCTCCGGCAGACCCCAAGAAAGCCCCTCGCTATCCATAGTTCCTCGTGGGGATGCGCGCGTTCCCCGTGGGGATGCGGGGAGTGTTGACAGGCCGGGCCACGCATCGTTGCCACGACGGGTTCCAATCTGAACCGGGGTCGCGACGGCTGGAATAAGGCTGGATGATGGCTTGCTTGTGGTGTGATTATTGCTTGAAAGTGCAAATCATATCAATTCTGATTTGATCTGTTCATGTCTGTTCGCGTGATTTGGAAGGGGGCCTTGAAAGAGCATGGTCATGGACAAGAACGTACCCGGCAAGCTTTCGACATTTGATACTCTGCAACGTGCCGTGCGTGAGAGCGTGTTGTTGGAGGTGCGTTTGGACGGCGAGGAGAAACATTACGGCGCCCGTTTGTTGTCGCTCTCCGAGGATCCCAGCCATTTCAAGAAAAAGACCGCTGATCTGGTGTTGGCCCAGTTCGCCGCCAAGATCCAGCCGGGTGTCGTCACGGCGGATGCCGTGCCCCAGGCGGAGGAGCAATGGATTCTGATCACCCCGCTCGAGCCGCCGGATGGGAACATGCGCATTCGCAAGGCGGCCAAGGTGTTGTTGGGGTTTTGTCTGGGCCTGGAGTATTTTCGTACCGTGGTGACCTTTCGCAAGGTGCAGCGGATCGAGACCGGGCAGGCGATCGAGCTTTCCTGGCCACCGGGTTTTCAGGTGGCCACCAAGCGGTTGCAGCAGCGGGTGGAGATCCCGAATGAGATGTTGTTGGAGGTTCAGGTTCACAAGCGTGGTGCCGAGCCTTTTTCCGCTCAGGTGGTGGACATCTCCCAGGGTGGTTTGTCGTTCACCTGCAACACCCCGCCGGTTGCGTTGGAGAGTGGGGACAGGATTGGGGTTTCCATTCGTGGTGAGATTCTGATGGGCACGCCGATCAACACCTACGGCACGGTCACGACCGTCACCAAGGCGCGAGACAGCAAGGATGTGCAGGTATCGCGGCAGTTGTATGGCGTTCGGTTCGTGATGTTGTCGGTGGCCGATGCCATGACCGTGGATCGGTTGGTGGAGGCGGTGGAGTCCGTCGCGCAGGGACCGTCGCCGAGTGGGGGCAAGCATATGCGCAAGCGGGTGGGGGTGTGACGCGCAAGCGGAGTTGATTGGTTTTACCCCGCAACGGTCAAACCATCCCGCTTGGCCCGTCCTTCGGCCCCCCGTCCTCCGCAACGGTCAAACCATCCCGCTTGGCCCGTCCTTCGGCCCCCCGTCCTCCGCAACGGTCAAACCATCCCGCTTGGCCCGTCCTTCGGCCCTCCGTCCTCCGCCCCCCTCAAATCAGCCACCTCTCCCCCTACCGCTCTCCCCCCTGATTCGGGGCCAACACCTCCCGCTTGCCGGAATGGTTCGGCTCGGAGATCAAACCATCCATCGCCATCCGATCCACAATCCGCGCCGCACGGTTGTATCCGATCTTGAAATGCCGCTGCACCATGCTCGTGCTCACCTTGCGCGCCCGGATCACCACCGCCACCGCCTGGTCGTACAACGGATCATACTCGTCCGTCATCCCGTCTCCCAGGCCCATGTCGTCCCCCTCCTCCCCACCCGTGCCATGGGCGAGAATGGAGAGATCATACTCCGGACGTCCGGTGGATTTGAGGAACTTCACCAGATTGTGAACCTCGCCATCCGCGACGAACGGGGCGTGAATGCGCTGCAATAGCCCGGTCCCAGGGGGCTGGAACAACCCGTCACCCATGCCCAACAACCGGTCCGCGCCCATGGAGTCAAGAATCGTGCGCGAGTCGATTTTCGAAGAGACCTGAAACGCCAAGCGGGTCGGGAAGTTGGCCTTGATCAACCCGGTGATCACATCCACCGACGGACGCTGCGTGGCGATGATCAGATGCAACCCCGCCGCACGCGCCATTTGCGCCAACCGCGCGATGGCCGGTTCCACATCCTTGCCCACCTGGATCATCAGATCGGCCAACTCGTCGATGATGATCACGATCAACGGCTTTTTCTCGAGTGGGATCGGCTCTTCCTGCTCCACCGGACGCCCGGTCTCGGGATCGAACCCAACCTTCACCCGCCGGGTCGGCTCCTCGCCGGAGATCAGACACTCCTGAATGCGCTGGTTGTAACCGGAGAGATTGCGTACCCCCAGCTCCGACATCAGCCGATAGCGCTCCTCCATCTCGGCCACCGCCCACTTGAGCAACGCCGCCGCCTTGTTGACATCGGTGACCACCGGGGCCAACAGATGCGGAATCCCCTCGTAGATGGAAAGCTCCAGCATCTTCGGATCGACCATCAGAAACCGCACATCCTCGGGACGACACGAAAACAGGATCGAGCAGATCATGGCGTTCACCGCCACCGATTTACCCGAACCGGTGGTGCCCGCGACCAGCAGATGCGGCATCTTGGCGAGATTCCCCACCACCGGACGCCCGTTGATGTCCGAACCCAACGCCATGGCCAACGGACTCTTCATTTGCCGGAAGATGTCGGAATCGAGAATCTCCCGCAGATAGACCGTGCGTCGGTTGGCGTTCGGGATCTCGATGCCGATGACGTTCTTGCCGGGAATGTTCCCCACCACGCGCACCGACACCGCCGAGATCGAACGGGCCAGATCGTCCGCCAGACCGACCACCTTGGCCGCGCGCAGACCCGGAGCCGGGTCGAGTTCATAGGTGGTGATCACCGGTCCCGGATGGGCGTCGATGATCTGCCCCTTGACCTTGAAGTCCTCGAGCTTCTGCTCCAACAGCCGCGCCGTGGACTGCAACTCCTCGCGACTCGGGCCGTGATAGCCGGTATCTTCCGGCAATGCCAACAACGACAACGGCGGCAATGGGGCCGGGGCATCCTCCAGGCTCGACGAGGCGTCGAAGCAGGCGTCGTCGGAGGTGTCATCGCTCTCCAGGTCGGGATCCGCATAGGTCTCGAGCGTCGCATCCGCGAAATTCAACGCCGGGCTCGGCATGCGCATATCGGGAATCGCCTCGCCGGGGCCGTCGAACCCCATGCCGTTGTCGGACGCCCGCGACCAGGGGGCCAGGGGCGGAATCCCCTCGTCCGGAGGCAACTCCTCGTCCGGATCCAGCTCCACCGGCTCGGGACGGAGACGCGATACGCTCGAACTTCCGTCCGTCCTCTCCCCGGAATCATCGAAATCAGGCTGATCGGGGTCTGCCATCTCCATCGCGCTCCCGGAGGTCGCGGCTTCCGGAGATTTCTTCAAGAACACCACACCCTGACGCCGCGCGGGAGCAGCGTCGGAATTCTTGGCATCCGCCTGGTCCGGTTGCGCGTCACGGGCCGGGGTGGCCGGCGCGCTTCCCAACGAGAAGGAGATCCTGGGCTGCTCGATCGATACGCCCGGCGCGGTGGAACCGCCCAGAGAGAGCGCCAGGGTGGCCTTCTCGATCGACAGGCCGGGCGCGCCGCCCGTGGCAACCTTGGCAGGAGGTGCCGACTGGAGGGAATCCTGTCCGGTCGGGGCCACGGGCGCGACGGTGGGTTCGGGGCGACGCTCGGTGAACAACGAGGCCGAGGTGATCGGCTCCGACGGGAGAGCCGCGATTTCGGGCGTGCGGATCGGCGCTTCGGCGCTCCGCTCCGCTTCGGGCGTCGCATCCTGCCCGCGGGGGGGCGGTTCCGGAACCGGAGACGGTATGACGGGAGCTGATTCCGGCGCGGCGAGCGTGGTTTTCGTCAGAAGATCGCGCAACTCCGGCGCGGGAGTCGGCGGAAGATCGATCACCGGCTCGACCCGCGTCTCCAGGAGGGGCTCGCCGAGCGGTTGCGCGGGGGGCGAAGGAGGCGTGGGACGGGCTTTCGGTGTGGCGGCGCGCAGCCGATCGTGCAGCGCATGCATCAGCATCGGCAGGGCGGCGACGACGCCCACGATCCCGATGAGCAGTTTGCCGCTTAAACCCAGGGCCTTGGAGAAGAGATCCGCTCCCGAGCGGCTGACCATTTGCCGGGCCTCGGGGGTGGAGGTGGGCTTGGGCAGCGAGACCTCGCGCAGATCCCGCACCCACGCCATGATGCCGGTGAACGAAACCCGCAGCAGCACCATCAGGGCGAGCACCCCCAGCGGGGTGATCAGCAGCAGGCCACCCCACAGCCCAAAGGCGTGACGCATGGTTTCGGCCATCGCCCCGCCGATTACGCCGCCGGGTCCGGCGGGCGGAAAGGCGTCCGGGGAGGAGGTGGTGTGGGTCAGCAGGGCGTGCAGGGTCATGGTGACCAGGGCCACCATCGGCGCGGCCATCACCCGGTCCAGATAGAAGGTCTCCTCGGGTTTGGAGCGCAGCAGCCGATATCCGGGCACCAGCAGAAAGAAAACCAGCCAGAAGGCGCCGTATCCGAGCGCCTGATAGAGGCCGTCCGAGAGCAGGGCGCCGGTGCGACCGGCCAGATTGTGGACCGCCGCGTTGTCGCTGGCGTAGTTGAACGAGGGATCCTCGGGGTTGTGGGAGAGCAGGGTCAACAGCAGAAAGGCGCCCAGGAACAGCATGATCAGACCCAGCGCCTCGCGCACGATCTGCGCGCCGGGCGTGAGCGGCGCATCGGCGGCAGCCTTGGGAGCCGTCGGTGTGGGACGTCGCTTGGTGGTCATGGGATCACATCTCCATGATCAGGGGGAAGACCGCCGGACGCCGCCCAAGACGACGTTTGAAGAAACGACGCAGGGCCCGTTGCGCGATCTCAGACGGACCAACCACCTCGTCGTCGGCAAAGTCCATCCCCTTGGAACCGAGCGCCAACGCCGCCTCGATGGCGTCCTTGGCCTCTTCCAGGAGTTCCTGGCTTTCGTCCTCGTAGACCACGCCGCGGGTCAGGAGTTCGGGACGTTGCAGCACCTCGCCGGTGGCCTTGTTGATCACCAGCAGCACCACTGCCATGCCGTCTTCGGCCAGATGCATGCGGTCGCGCAGCACGATGTCGCCCACATCGCCCACTCCCTTGCCGTCCACGAACACCCGTCCGCTCGGGATCGAGCCGTCCACCCGCAACGAGTCGCGGTCGAGCACGGCGCGATCGCCGTTCTCGATCACCAGGGCCCGTTCCGGCGGAATGCCCATGCGGATCGCCAGATCGCGATGGCTCTGGAGATGGCGCCGTTCGCCGTGCATCGGGATGAAGAACCTGGGTCGGGTCAGGGCGAGCATCAGTTGCAGATCATCCCGAGGCGCGTGACCGGAGACATGCACCTCCGGATGGGTCTTTTCGTGGATCACCTCGGCCCCGCGCTTGAACAACAGGTTGATCAGCGACCAGATGCTCCCTTCGTTGCCGGGAATGAAACGCGACGAGAGCATCACCATGTCGCCGGGGCGGATGTCGATATCCTGGTGTTCACCGGCGGCGATGCGCACCAGCGAGGAGTTGGGTTCGCCCTGGCTGCCGGTGGAGATCACCATCACCTGATGGCGTGGGTAGCTGTTGAACTTGCGGATGTCGATCAGCAGGTCATCCGGGATGTCGATGTAGCCCAGGGAGCGGGCCACGTTGACGTTGGCCACCATCGAACGTCCGTTGAGCAGCACCTTGCGGTTGGCCGCCACGGCGGCCTCCATGACCTGCTGGATGCGTTGGATGTTCGAGGAGAAGGTGGCGACGATCAACAACCCCTTGGCGCGCGGAAAGAGTTTGGCGAACGCTTCGCTCACCGTCTGTTCCGGGATGGTGGAGCCGGAACGGTTGATGTTGGTGGAGTCGGAGAGCAGCGCCAGCACCCCCTTTTCGCCCAGTTGCGCGAATGAATAGAGGTCGGTCGGACGGTCGTTGACCGGGGTGTGATCGATTTTGAAGTCGCCGGTATGGACGATGGTGCCGAGCGGGGTACGGATCGCCAGGGCCGAGGAGTCCACGATCGAGTGGGTGACGTGCAGGAAGGTGACGTTGAACGGTCCGATCTGCACCGGTTGGCGGTGTTTGGCCTGGATCATTTCGGCCTGGTTGAGCAGACCGTGTTCACGGAATTTTCCTTCCAGGAGTCCCAGGGTCATGGCCGTGGCGTGGATCGGCACATCCAGCAGCGGCCAGATGTAGGGCATGGCGCCGATGTGGTCCTCGTGGCCGTGGGTGAGGACGATGCCGACGATCCGTTCGCGGTTTTCGACCAGGTAGCGCACATCCGGGATGATGAAATCCACCCCCGGGGTTTCAGGCGAGGGGAAGGTGAGACCGCAATCGACTACGAGAAGCTTGTTCTCGTAGCCGTAGACCATGAGGTTCATGCCGATCTCCCCCAGTCCGCCCAGGGGCATGATCTCCATGGGCGCGAGGGGATGTTTGCTCATTCTCCGGCCTCCGGGGCTGGGGTGGTCTCCTGGGTTGGCGTCGCGGACGGATTCTCCTGCGCCCGTTTGCGTTCGATGCCACGTCCCAGGAAGATGGCGATTTCGTACATCAGACACATCGGCACCGCGAGCATGATCTGGGAGATCGGATCCGGGGGGGTGATCACCCCGGCCACGACGAACGAGAGCACGATGTTGTATTTGCGTTTGTCGATCAACGTCCGGGTGCTGACCGCGCCGGTCTTGATGAGCAGCAGCAGCGCGATCGGCATTTCGAACACCAGCCCGAAGGCCAGCATCAGGGTCATGATCAGGCTGAGATACTCGGAGATCGACGGCATGGCGGCGATCTCCGGCGTGGAAAAGCTCAGGAAATAGGTGAAGGCCATGGGAAACACGAAGGTATAGGCCATGGCCGCGCCCAAAAAGAAGAGCGCCGGGGTCATCATCAGGAACGGCAGAAAGGTCTTTTTTTCGGATTCGTAGAGTCCAGGGGCCACGAATCCCCACAACTGACCGAGCACCACCGGCAGGGCAAGCACGAAGCCGCCGAAGGCCGAGACCTTGAGGTAGGTGAAGAAGGCTTCGTGCAGGCCGGTGTAGATCATTTTGTCGTTTGGCCCGAGGAGTTGCTTCAGGGGGCGCATCAGAAAGGAGAAGATCTCCTCGGAGAAGCCCCAGCAGAGCCCGAAGCCGATGATGATCGCCACCACCGAGATGATCAGTCGGTTGCGCAGTTCGGTCAGATGCGCCAGAAGCGGCGCGGTGTCGTTGGGTCCCATCATGGGTGGTTCGGGTGATCCTGGTTGGCGGGCCGGGCCATGACGGTCGGCGCGGCCTGGGTAGGTTCCGGCGGCAGGGCGGCCGGATGGCGGCTGGCCGTCTCGACGGTCCCCGGCGACAGGGCGACAGGTTGCAGGCCACCCGATTCGGTGGCGGGCGATCCTGCGCCGTTGGTGGTCGCGACGGACGTGTTTGACGCGGGTGGAACGGGCGTCACGCCATCGGCGGGCGCTTTCGAAACCGGCGACGATTCAACCGACGCGGCGCTGGTGACCCGCGGCGTGGTCGCGGCGGGTGCCGGATCGATCGTGGCAAGGGCTGGGCCGAGTTCGACGGGTCGGGGCGAATCTTCGGGGCGTGGGGTGGGGGTCGGCGTCACCGGAGGGGTGTAGTGGGAATTCTCCCGGTAGCGCGACTCCAGATCCTCCATGCGGATGGTGTCCCGCACCTCGTTGACCAGTTTCTGACCCTGGCGGATCAGGCGTCCCAGACCGCGCGCCACCTCCGGCAGCTTGTCGGGGCCGATGACCACCAGTGCCACCACCAGGATGATGAAGATTTCAATCCAGCTGAGTCCGAACATCGACCATCACTCCGCCCGCGAGGCGTCCGATTCACCCGAGTCTCGCGCGATCAAGCGGAGGCGTCCTTCTTGACCTGGCCTTCGATGGTCTGGGAGGCGGCGGCGATTTTCTCTTCCGGCTTGGGGTCGCCGTCGGGAGGATCCTTGTCGCCGCTCATGGCGTCCTTGAAACTCTTGACTCCCTGGCCGATATCCCGCATCACCGAAGGGAGTTTTCCGGCGCCGAACACCACCAGGACGATCACCAGAATGATCAGCAAATGCGAAGTTCCCAAACCCATGAAGTGGCACTCCTTGGTCAGTTTGAAAGGTGAAAGGCATGATGCGCGTGGCGATCCGGTCGTTGCAATTCACGCGCATCCTTTCATGATACCCGATTGGTCGCCTTCACACCAGGATTCCCGGTAACGGGCCGAGCTGCTTGACGTTTTTTTGCGCGGCGTCCGCCCGTGTCGCGCCAACTGGCGCGATGGGCGGAAGCGGGCATGGGGAGGGGGGCGGCAGGATCGCCGTCACGGCGTGCCGATCTGGGCGATCGCCTGGTCCACGGTCTGGATGGCCGGGGATCCGGCGGGCAGCAGGGGTTTGAGCCGGTTGAGCAGCGTCAGGGCCTTGCTTTTCTGTCCGGTGCGCGCCGCCTGGAGTCCCAAGAACCAGAGCGCGTCCGGATGGTCGGGATGGCGGACCAGCAGGGCCTCCAGGCGATTCTCCGCCTCGGCCTGCATGGCCGGATCCGGGCTTTGCAGCTGCAACTCGCTCAAGGCCAGGAGCGTGTCCTCATTCTCGGGTTGGCGCGACAGGATGTGCCGATAGGCGGCCATCGCCTCGCCGGGGCGATCGAGCGCCGCGTAGGAGCGGGCCAGACGTTGCCAGCCGGCGATGTCGTCCGGGTTGGCGCGCAGCCGTTGAGCCGCCTGTTCCACCATGCGCAGAATGTCGGCGGAGGCCGCCGGATGCTCCTTGGCCGGTGCGATCGGTTGCGGGGTGCCCAGCCAGAGATAGAGCAGGCTGGCCAGAAAGGCGACGGAGAGCATGCCCGCCACGCCCACGGCCATGTCGAGGGGGGGCTTTTTGATCACCCCTGCCGCGTCTGGAGAGGAGGAGGGGGCGGTCAGGCCGTCGAGTCGGGTCAGGATGCCCGCCAGTTCTCGTTCCAGTTCGGCGCGGGTGGTCCCTTGTTGGGGATCGTCGTTCCCCTCCAGATCCAACTCCTTGAGTTGCACCAGCACGGCGTCGCGGCGCGACAGAAGCGCCTCGCGCGGATCCCCTTCCACGCCGACCGGCAGTGGCGCGTGGCCGCGACGGGTGAAGAGCGGATGAAAGACGCCGATCAGGGTGATCAGCAGAATGACGGGCAGGCTCCAGATCCAACTCATGACGGGTGGCGATCCAATCGGGACGGGTTGTTTGAGGATGGGGCGATCCGCCGAACGCGCCTTGGGCATGACCTTCTGAAAAATCGAATGAAAGTCGATGGGTCGATCGAGCGGCGATGGTTGTCTCGTAAATACGTTCTATCGCGCGCCACGTCAACCGCCGACATGCGGATCCGTGCGGGGGACGCCGCGGGCCGGCGCGCTCACCAGCAGGAGATCTGGAAATTCTTCAAGCCATTGGCCAGGGTGGTCAGCAGTTCGTCGGGCGCGGGATGGGGTGGCGCGGGGTTCCAGGGCCCCTGTTCCATGAGCGGGCCCGGATCCATGTCGCCCGGTTCGAAAAGACGGCGGGCGAGAAGTTCCCGTTCATCCGGGCGGGACGCGGCGGTGTCGTGACAGATCGAGGGGACGTTCATTCGATGGACAGTTCCAGTTCCAGTTGACGAGGGAGCGCGGGTTGGCGATTGGCCTCCTCGTGGCGCGGTGGTTTGAGTTTGAGTGCCCGGTCCAACAGATAGCCCAGCACCGCCGGTCCCCGTTGCCCGAACTCCGTGGGCGCGAGGGTTTCGAGCAACCGGTCGCGGAGTTGGCGCAGCGATGCGGCATCGGTATGACCATGCAGTTCCTCGCGCAGGCGGGCCCGCAACTCGCGCAGCAACTTCGCTTCCAGCAGCTTGGGAATTCGCGCCGGCGAGAGGGGTACCCCGCGCAACGGATCGATCGGCGGATGGGTGGCCGGAATGGCCAACAGGGCGCGAATGCGCGCGGCAGCCTCGGGATCGGACTCCTTGAGTGTCTCTTCGGCATCGAAAAGCCGTTGGAAATCGTGATCCGTCAGACGCCACGGCTGGTTTTCGCACTGTCCGCGCGCCCGGAAGTAACGGAACATCGGTTCATCGGGAAACTGCCGTTCGCCGACCCGGGCATACTGGGTCAACATGGCATGCCGGCGGGTCAACGCCAGCGCCTCGCAGATCATCAAAAGCTCCCCGGCCTCGAACGGCAGTCGCAATCCGGCGCGCAGTTGCCCCCCCAGCAGCGTCATCACCTCGCTCGCGGCATCCGGATGGGTGGGCCAGGCACGGGTGATCAAACCGGCCACGATGACCAGTTCCGAGCGTTCGGCGGACAGCGCGTCGCATCGGATCAGTTCGCGGCGGAATCCGTCCAGCATCAATCCCGGCAGGCGCAACGCCGTTCCCTCCAGAAAAGCCTTGACCGCATGCAGGGTTTTCTGACTGGCCAGCCGACGCCCCTCGTCCAGCATCTCCTCGCCCCGGCGCGGATCCCCGGCGAGAAACTCCAGCATGGCGCCCAACAGGCCGACCGGTTGCGCCCCCTCGTCGCTCAACCGTTCGGCGCGGAACAGTTCACGCCGCGCCACCGTGAACCGGCCCTCCAGAATCCGCTTCCGGGCGTGTTGCAGGTGGGCGCCGAGCCGTTCGGAGAGGATGCCGTCGTGACCGGGATTGATCTTTTGGATGCGACGCGCCACTCCCGAGGCCTTTTTGTAGCTTCCCTTTTCCATGGCCGCGCGCAAGGCCAGCGTAAGGATCGCCTCATCCTCGGGAAAGCGGTGCGCCGCCCGGTCGGCGAGTCGGTGAAACGTCAGACGGTCGCGACCCAGCCGATGGCGGGTCTCCAGAATTTCCACCCAGGTTGGTTGGTGATCCGGATCGTGCTCCAGACTTTTTTCCAGCCATTGCAGGATCTTCGAGGTGTCGGGATGGGGGTCGCGCCGCTCGAGTTGGGCCATGTGCCGGAGGATCAGGGCGATCTGGAGCGACTGTTTCGGAGCGTCCGGAGCGCTTTCCAGGAGCGGGATGCACTTGCGCCAGTAGCCGCGGGCCTTGGCCGGCGATCCGTGCCGTTCATGATGGAGCGCGAACAGGCGTTCCCGTTCCAACTCGCTCAACGGTCCGAACCGCTTCTCGAAGGGGATCCGTTCTTCCGGACAGTCGGGCAGCAGTTCCAGACAGGCGGCACGGGTGGCGGCGCGGGGCAGATGATCCGCGTTGGCGATCAGCAGGGCGGTCAAACGGGCCGGATCGCGGGACTTTTCCAGTTTGACCAGGAGTTTGATCCACTGTGCCGTGGCTCCGCACAACCGGGCGGCCAGGGGTTTGTCTGCGTGCGGCAGGTCCAGGATGGCCTTCACCCGCTCACGGGGGTCCAGACCGCGCAACCGCGCCAGGTGGGCCAGAGGCGCGAAGGGAGAGGTGTCGGGAATCTCTGCGAGCAGAGTCCGGATCCGCTCCGGCTCCTGGGCGGAGACGAGCAGCGATTCGAGGATGCGCCGCATCGGAAAGAACGGGGAGTCCGCGTCGATGGCGGTCAACAGGGTGCGGACCGCGAGGGTGTCGTCATGGGCCAGGGCCTGCATGGCCGAGAGCAGCGCGGTGGCTTGACTCCAGGGGGGATGATTGAAGGGGGGCAGTTGTCGGGTGTCGTTGTCATGTGTCAGGCAGACCACCGCGAGCAGTTCGCGCGTCAAGGACCAGAGGGCCGGCTGATCGTAGTGCAGAATCGCCTCATGGGTGGTGAAATGGCGCGCGGCCTTGAGATGCTGTCCGGCGTTGATCATCCAGACCAACGGGGTGGCGGGGTGCAACGGGGTCACGCCACCTTGGCGCATGGCCCGCTCCCAGAGCAGCACCGCCTCCTTGAAAAGCCCCTTTTCGGCGATCTCGCGGGCCCGGTTCAGGGTCGAGGCGCTGTTTTCCGTTCCGCCGCCACGGGGCTCCAACGAGGTGGGGGGGCGTTTGCTCAGGGTCTTTTTCGACAAGGGGCGGGCGATGGCTTTGATCGGACCGGATGGGTCGGCATCCGCGCGCGGCAGCGCGAGTGGGCGTGGAGGAGTGGCCATGGTTCGGATTTCAGTTCGTCCGAAGGTGTGGTCAGGCGTGACGGAACGTGCATGATGGGGGAGACCCCCTTCACTCCCCCAGCCGTGCGCCTCCCTTGCGGGAGTCCCACGGGAAAGATGGCGCCTGAAATGGTTTGGGTTGAGAGGGATATGAAAGAATTGTGCCAAAATGGCGATCAGGATGGGGAGGGGGTGGTGGTGGCGCAGGATGGCCGTCTTGTTGAGCGACGCATCCTCGCCATGGATCCGGCCCTCCCGTGCGATTTGTTCAAGAAGTGGCGTGCGTCCAGGTTGGGATCGCTCTCCGGGTGGCCATTGCCGGTCGCGTGACTGCCGAACAGATGGATGGCAACAGATTCGGCATGGCGTTTTTCGCGATTTGTGCGAAAAACGCGCCGCGCGCAGCCTTCACGGGAGTCGTTTCCGTTTTTTGGAAACGACTCCCGTATTTTGCACGCAGCCTTG
>NZ_JBZVFG010000010.1:87351-101548 GCF_058402785.1 Candidatus Magnetaquiglobus sp. | reverse complement strand
AGGGGTCAATTCTTCGTGTCGTCAGGGGGTCAGTTTCTCATGTCGCCTGACACATGATGGGGGGAGAACCCCCTCAACCGCGGATCTCCTTTACGGGAGGTCCACGGTAAAAAGGCCGCGTGACCTCCGTCGCGCGGCCTTTTTACCGTGGATCACGGGAGATTTGCGGTTGTGAGCGTTGCCAAGCGGTTCGCGAGGAGAGGGGTTGCCAGAGGAGTCGGCTGTTTCAGAGGCTGTTTGGCAAATGCCAGACAGCCGACGCGGGCCATTCAGGGACCGCCAAATTGCGCGGCCATTTGAGAAGCACGAATCGATTGTTTCGATTCGTGCAGCTGATTCATTCCTGGAAGCACCAAACAGCCTCTCAAGGATGGAATCCATGAAAAAAGCCGGTCGGAGTGGATCCGCCGGCTTTTTCTCCCAGGGTTCGATGGGGGGATGCGTGTGGTGGGCCTGGGACGTGGGCTCACCCGTGGTGCGCCATTTCGGGGACCACGGTGCTTCAGGCGCGTGGGGTGGGAATCAGCGACCCCACTTCACCTGTTGCAACTGGTTGGCGAGATAATCCTTTTCCGCCTGGGTGAGGAACTGATTGAACAGACCTCCATCCTGGGGACGCACAGGCAGGGGAGTCATCGTACCCTGGGAAACGGGCCGGATCTGGGCCGGTTTCATCATGGCGGCGAGGTGCGCCGGCGTAATGGTATTGGACATGGGAGCGATCTCTCTTTGCATGGTGTTGAGTAGGGGTTGTGGCTCCAGGCCTGAGCGCTTAATCCTTATGCACCTTTTATGCCATGCCAAAAAAGAGCTTCATTTCATTTAAGAAAGTTTGAATCTCTCCTCCGGTTTAAGAAAGTTTCCCACAACAGTATTTGTATTTTTTACCGCTTCCGCAAGGACAGACGGCGTTTCTTCCGACCTTCTCCCCGTCGCGACGGAATGGGGTGTGTCCGTCGTGGGCGCTCTCTTCGTCATCGTCCAGGGGTTCCGCGCTCGGGTGGCTCATGGAAAGTTGACGATCCCGGGCCGCCGCCCGTTCGGCCTCCATGCGCTCCACCTCGTCGGGTTGACGCACCTCGACACGCGCCAGAACCTCGATCGATTCTGCCTTGATGCGGGTCAAAAGATCGTCGAACAGGCCGAATGCTTCGCGCTTGTATTCGTTCAAGGGATCCTTCTGGGCGTAGCCGCGCAGATGGATCCCCTCCTTGAGGTGATCCATGTTCAACAGATGCTCTTTCCAGAGGGTGTCGAGCACCTGCAACAGGATCGCCTTCTCCAGGTAGCGCATCAGCGGCGCGCCCATGGCGTTTTCGCGATGTTGGTTGTAGGCTTCGATCAGCTCCCAGGCCCGCTCGCGCACCACCTTGGCCATGACCCCGGACTCCTCCTTCCAGGTGGCGACCGGCACCAGCACGTTGAACTGCTTGCGTGCCGCGTCGGTGAACTCCTGGACCTTCCAATCCTCGGCGTAGGACTCCTCGGGAATGTGCGTTTCCATCAAGATATCCAGAAGATCGCCGCGCATGTCCTGGATGTATTCGGCGATCTCGTCGGCCTCCATCAACTCCTTGCGCTGCTCGTAGATCGCGCGACGCTGCTCGTTCATCACGTCGTCGAACTTCAGGAGATTCTTTCGGATGTCGAAGTTGCGCCCCTCGACCTTCCGTTGTGCCGACTCGATCGCCTTGTTGATCCACGGGTGAACGATCGCCTCGCCCTCCTGGAGCCCGAGTTTCTGCAACATGCCATCCATGCGCTCCGAACCGAAGATGCGCATCAGGTCGTCCTGCAACGACAGATAGAAACGGCTCGAACCGGGATCACCCTGGCGTCCGGCGCGACCGCGCAGCTGGTTGTCGATGCGGCGCGCCTCGTGGCGTTCGGTGCCGAGGATGTGCAGACCGCCCGCGGACAGCACCTCGAGTTTTTCGGTGGCGCATTCGGCGCGGATCTGCAATTCGAGTTTTTCGCGCTCTTCCGGGGTAGCGGTTTCCGGGATTTCCGACTGGATGCGCATCTCCGGGTTGCCACCCAACTGAATGTCCGTGCCGCGTCCGGCCATGTTGGTGGCGATGGTGATCGCCCCCTTGCGACCCGCCTGGGCCACGATCATCGCTTCGCGTTCGTGGTGCTTGGCGTTGAGGACGTTATGGGGAACCTTCATTTGTTTCAGGCGTTTGGCGAGATCCTCGGACTTCTCGATGGAGACCGTGCCGACCAGAACCGGTTGGCTGCGCTGCCGACAGTCGAGGATCTCGTCGATGATCGCCTTGATCTTCTCCTCGTGGGTGCGGAACACCACGTCGTCGGCATCCTTGCGGATCATGTCGCGGTTGGTGGGGATGATCACCACCTGGAGGTTGTAGATCGATTGAAACTCCGAGGCCTCGGTGTCGGCGGTACCGGTCATGCCGGCCAGTTTGGCGTACATGCGGAACAGGTTCTGGAAGGTGATCGAGGCCAGGGTTTGGGATTCGTTCTGGATCACCACCCCCTCCTTGGCCTCGAGGGCCTGATGGAGGCCGTCGGAGTAGCGGCGGCCCGGCATCATGCGACCGGTGAACTCGTCGATGATCACCACTTCGCCATCCTTGACGATGTAGTCCCGATCTTTCTCGAACAGGGCGTGGGCGCGCAGCGCCTGATGGACGTGATGTACGATATCCACGTTGTGGACATCGTACATGTTGCCATCCTTGATGATGCCGCGCTCCTTGAGGATTTGTTCCACCCGTTCGTTGCCCTCTTCGGTGAAGATCACGGTGCGGGCTTTTTCGTCCAGGGTGAAGTGGCCGTCGCGGGAGAGCAGGGGGATGATCCGATCGACCTTGTAGTATTTATCCGTGTTGTCTTCGGTGGGGCCGGAGATGATCAGCGGGGTGCGCGCCTCGTCGATGAGGATCGAGTCCACCTCGTCCACGATGGCAAAGTTGAACGGGCGTTGGCACATGTCCTCCAGGGAGAACTTCATGTTGTCGCGCAAGAAGTCGAAGCCGAATTCGTTGTTGGTGCCGTAGGTGATGTCGGCCCGGTAGGCGTCGCGGCGCTCCTGGTCGTCGAGACCGTGGATGATGATGCCGGTTTTCATGCCGAGGGCGGCGTAGATTTTGCCCATCCAGGCGGCGTCGCGGGTGGCCAGGTAGTCGTTCACCGTCACCAGGTGGGCCCCCTTGCCGGACAGGGCGTTGAGATAGAGCGGCAGGGTGGCGACCAGGGTTTTGCCTTCGCCGGTTTTCATCTCCGCGATCTTGCCCTGGTGGAGCACGATGCCGCCGACCAGTTGCACGTCGAAGTGACGCATGCCGGTGGTCCGTTTGCTGGCCTCCCGGACTGCGGCGAAGGCCTCGGGCAGCAGATCGTCCAGGGTTTCCCCCTCGGCGAGCCGTTTCTTGAAGAGTTCGGTCCTGCCCTTGAGTTCGTCGTCGCTCAACCCCGCGAAGTCCGGTTCCAGGGCGTTGATCTTCTGGATCAGGGGGTTGAGGGTTTTCAAGTAGCGGTCGTTGCTGGATCCGAACAGCTTGCGGACAATGGCACCAAACATGGGAAGGGCATCCTTACAATAAAGACTTGGGTATTCGCGACTGGGAAAAATTTTGTGAACATATCACGTTGGATTGGTTAAGGCAACCGTGACGCGCCAAGCATGCGACGTATACGTTGCGCTGGCAACGCGGCCTGGTTTGAAGTACACTTGAATCGTGGTGGATGGCACTTGGCACCGGAATAAGGAAACGCGTCATGTTGATTCAGGAATTGATGAAGCAGATCGAGTTTTTCTGGGATTTTACCCAGGAGGAGCGCCAGGCGCTGATCTCGGCGGAGAGTTTTTTCAATACCTACCAGGATGGCGAATTCCTGGTCACCGAGGGGGACGAGGACGATTCGTTGTTCGTGATCCTGAAGGGGGAGGCCAAGGTAGTGCGGCGGGATTTTCCGGACCGGATCCTGGCCACCCTGGAGGCGGGCGCGGTGGTGGGCGAGGTTTCATTTCTGACCCGGCGCAAGCGCACCACCAACGTGATCGCCTTTGGCGAGACCACGGTTTTCCGCATCGACTCCTACAGCATGACCCGCGAGCATCTGGATCAGGCGTTGCAGACCAAGATCAAGAATCAGCTCATCGAGATCCTGGTGCGACGTCTGGATGATGCCAACAAGGCGCTGGCCAGTCAGAAGGAGGCCAACCTCGCCTTGACCAAGGCCCTGCGCGAGCAGGTGATCGGCCAGCACGCCTGAATCGGGATCACCCGGTCCACAGCCGCCGGAGCCGGGATCACCCGGTCCAGCCGTCCGGCCAAAGCCAGGCCGCACCGCGCACCCCGCTCGAATCCCCGTGTCTGGCCTGGACCAGCCGGGTGCGCGGATGGTTGGCGAAGACGTGGGGCCTCCAGAGGCGTGGCACCTCCGCATAGAGTTCCCCCAGATTGGACAACCCGCCGCCGAGCACCACCACATGGGGGTCGAGGATGTTGATCACCATGGCCAGGGCGCGCGCCAGCCGTTCCGCGTGGCCGGTCAGCACCGCCCGCGCGGTCGCATCGCCGGTTTTCGCCCGGCGTTCGATCTCATCCGGTTGGCATGACAGACCACCCGCCTCCCGGTATGCCCGACTCAACCCCGGCCCGGACAGAAAGGTCTCGATGCACCCCCGACGACCGCAGTAGCAGGCCGGGCCGGGCAGTTCGCCGGCTTGCGGCCAGGGCAGGGCGTTGTGGCCCCATTCGCCGGCAATCGCATTCGGGCCGGCCAGGAGTTGCCGGTTGAAGGCGATGCCGCCCCCCACGCCGGTGCCGAGGATGACGCCGAAGACCAGGGGCGCACCGGCTCCCGCGCCATCGGTGGCCTCGGACAGCGTGAAGCAATCCGCGTCGTTGGCCAGCCTCACCGGGCGGGCGAGCAGCGCGGCGAGATCCCCGGCCAGATCCTGGCCGATCAGACAGGTGGAGTTGGCGTTCTGGATCCATCCGGTGACCGGCGACACGGAGCCGGGAATGCCCACTCCCACGGGAATCGGCGTGGCGAGTCCCAGTTGCGCTTCGGCGTCGGCCACCAGGGCGCGCATGGTGCTCAGGGTGGCCGCATAGTCTCCCTGGGGGGTGGGCGCGCGGCGACGATGGCGAATCGTGCCGCCCGCGTCGAGGGCCACGATCTCGATCTTGGTTCCGCCCAGATCGATGCCCAGTCTCATGGCGCTCCCAGAAAATCGCGGATCAGCCCGTTCACCTCCGCGCTTTTTTCCAGAAAGAAAAGATGATCGGTCTCGTCGATGATCCGGGCTTTGGCATTCGGGATGCGGCTGGCCAGCATCTGGGCGTTGACCGACGGGACCACCAGATCGAGGGCGCCGGAGAGGATCAGGGTCGGCATGGTCAACCGTTCCAGGGGAACCGGTTCGGAGGCGAAGAAACGGGCTACCGCGTCGTATTGCAGCAACACCTGGGCGCTCTCCGGCTCGAAACGCAACCGGTGTTCGAGGATGTAGGCGTGGGTGTCGGGATAACGGTTGAACAGAAACGGACAGAACGTTTCGGAGAGCGCGGCCCGGACCCGTTCTTCGCGGCGCAGCATGTAGATGGCGCCGATCTGTTCGCGGCTGAGCATCGGGAAGAGCCCCTTGAAGGCCGGGTCGTTGGCGCTGGTACACATGAGCACCAGCCGTTCGACCCGTTCCGGATGGCGCGCGGCGATCAACTGGGCGATGAATCCTCCCATGCTCAGGCCGATCAGCGCGAAGGTTTCGTGTTCGAGCTGGTCCATGAGGGCGATCGCGTCCCCGGCCAGATCGTCGAGGGTGTAAGGCTGGGTGGCGGGCGGGGAGAGGCCCATGCCACGGTTGTCGGGCAGGATGGAGGTGTGGCGGTCGGCGAGGGTCTGGGCCAGAGGGCGATACATCCAGTTGCCGCTGGCGAATCCGGAGATGCAGAGAATGGGCGGGCCGTTGCCCAGGCTGTCCCAATGTCCGTTGAAGGTTTTTTTCATGGAGAGGTCGTTGGATTGGGGGTTGTGGATTCCGGGTGTGGCGTCGCAAGGTTCAGGGTTCGATTCTTTGTCATCGCGCATTGAGCTTTGCCGCCGGACCAGGGACAATCATGCCATGTCATTGTAAGGGATTCCCGGGCCGGATTGCACGCGCGATCCGGCATTCTCGAGCGTTGGAGTGGGCATGATTCGTCTGTTCTGGTTTTCTGTGTCGTTGGTGGTGATGTTGAGTGGCTTGTTGATCCTGCGCGGCGGCGTGCCTGCCGGGGAGGGGCCCAATGCCGGCTGGCGCGCCTGGCTGTTGGGGGAGGATGCGCGTCGGTCCCGGGACGAGGATCGGGTCGCGGCGCTCGAAGTCGGGCAGCGTCACGGCCAGGAGGCGCTGCTGGCGCGGTTGGATGCCGCCGAGTCGGAGCTGCACGCGTTGCGGAGTCGGGTCGAGAAGCTGGAGTCCCTGCCCGGATCCGTCGAAAGGCGCCTGGAGAGCGGCGCGCTGGTGGTCCGGCAGGATGACAAGGGGTGGCGCATCGCCAATCTGTTCCAGCGCGAACGGGAATTCCGCGAACGGGTCACCTTCGAGAAGGGGTTCGCGGCCCCACCGCGGGTGATGTTGGGGGTGGTGGGCATGGAGCCGGGTCAGGAGCGGCTCCATTTCCAGCTTTCGGTCGAGGGGGTGGATGCGGCGGGCTTCACGCTGCTGGTGATGACCCGTGCCGAGGAGCGCCCCAGGGAGTTGCGGGTCGGTTGGTCGGCGTTTGGGGAGTAGGACCGTCACCCCACACCGGTGACGGTCCCTGGAAACGGCTCGAGAGGGGGAAGGGTCATGCCCCCTCTTTTTTCGTCTTCTCCTGGCCTGGGAACAGAAACGACGCCAGCACCCCGAGTCCCAGCACGCCGGCCACGATGGTCAGGCTGGTGGACGGCGAAATGTGGATCCCCGGCCAGTGGAAGATTTCGTTGGAGGCGCCCATGGCCAGCTTCAAGGCGATGTAGAACAACAGCACGATCACCGCCTTGCCGAGATGGACCAGCATGCGCACCATCGCCGCCAGCACGTAATACAGCGCCCGCAGTCCCAGCACCGCGAACATCATCGCGCTCCAGACCAGGATCGGCTCCTGGGTGACCGCCACCACCGCCGGCACGCTGTCGAACGAAAACATCACGTCGGTCATCTGCACCACCACCAGACACAACAACGCCGGCGTGGCGTAGCGGTTCATGCCGGCCTGATAGCGGATCGTGGGGTCGCGTTCGGCCTCGGTCCGTGCCGTGGTCCCGTCGATGAACAGATGCAGACCGTTCAGACGCGGGAAGACAGGAAAATGTTTTTCGGTCCAGCGCACGGACCAGTGGTGGGAGTAATCGACCATCTCCTCGTCGCCATCGTCGGTGGTGAGCATTTTCCAGGCGGTCCAGCCGACGATGGCCGCGAAGACGAATCCCACCCACGGCGACCAGGCGAACAGGGCCGTGCCGATGGAGGCAAAAACGATGCGGAACACGATCGCGCCCAGGATGCCCAGGAACAGCACGCGGCTTTGAATGGCCCCGGTGATGTTGAAGTTGTTGAAAATCACCATGAAGACCATGAGATTGTCCAGGGAGAGCGATTTTTCCAGCACGAACCCGACCAGGAAAAGATCGGCGAAGCGTTTGTCGAACCGTTCCCAGAGATAGACGTAGAACAGCATGGCCATGGCGATCCAGAAGAGGGTCCAGCCCGTGGCCGCCTTCAGCGACATGGTGTCACTCTTTTGAAAGACGTTGAGATCCAGGGCCGCCGAGATGGCCACCACGCCGGTCAGGATCAACAGGATTTCCAGGGGGAAGCCAATATGTTCCATTGTCGTTGTCAGTCCATTTGAGGGGCTTGAGGGGGAAGAGGCGGCATCGGTGTCACAGGGTTTGAATCAGCAGGCCATCGCGCAGCTTGGGTTCGAACCAGGTGGATTTGGGGGGCATCACGTGACCGGCATCGGCCACGCGCATGAGTTCGTTCAAGGCGGTGGGATGCATGGAGAAGGCCACGGCCATCTCGCCTGAATCGACCCGTTGTTTGAGTGCCTCCAGGCCACGGATGCCGCCCACGAAATCGATGCGGGTATCCTTGCGCGGATCGCGGATCCCCAACAGGGGCTCCAGAATCCGCTCCTGGAGGATGGTGACATCCAGGCAGCGCACCGGATCGGCCTCGAGTTCGGGCTCGAGGGCGACCTTGATGCGAAACCAGCGATCTTTCAGGTACATGCCGAACTCATGGCGTGAGCCGGGCTTGACCGGTTGGGAGGCCGGGGCCAGGGTGACGCGGGGCAGGGCGGCGATGCGATCCAGGAAGGAGGCTTCGTCGAGACCGTTGAGATCGGTGACCACGCGGTTGTAATCGAGAATGCGCACCTGGGTATCCGGAAAGGTGACCGCAAGAAAGCAGCCGTGGGGCGCGTCGGGAGACGGATCCTGGTCACGGCGGGCCAGATGGATCCGCGAGGCGGCGGCGGCGCGGTGGTGACCGTCGGCGATGTACAGGGCGGGCAGTCGCTCGAAGGCGGCGGAGAGGGTTTCGATCACTTCCGGATCGTCCACCCGCCACAGGGCGTGCCGGATCTGGTCATCGGCCCGGAAATCGCAGTACGGGGCATGGGTCTGGATCCAGGATTCGGTTGCCGTCTTGATGGCCGGATCGTGGCGGTGGGTCAGAAAGACCGGGCCGGAGTGGGCATCGAGCGCGTCGGAGAGACGGGTGCGGTCGTTCTCCTTGTCGGGTCGGGTGAACTCGTGTTTCTTGATGCGCCCCTCCAGATAGGCGGCCACCGAGGCGACCCCGGCGATGCCGGTCTGATCGCATCCGTTCATGGTCAGCCGGTAGATGTAGTAACCGGGCGATTCGTCGCGGGTCAGGATCCCGTCGTGCCGGAAGCGGTCGAAAAGCGCCCGCGCGGTGGTGTAGACCCGTTCGTCCGTGGCCGGGACCGACGGTTCCAGGTTGATTTCGGCCTTGGAGACCCGCAGAAAGGAGTCGGGATTGCCGTCCGCCATCCGGCGCGCCTCGTCGCTGTTCAGGACATCATAGGGGGGCGCGGCCACGCGCGATTCCAACCCGGCGCGCGGGCGCCAGGCACGAAAGGGGTGCAACAGAGTCACGACGATTCTCCGGATAATTGACTGATCTCTTTTTGAATGGTCTCTTCCATCAGCCGCAGGGCCGAGCCCAGACGCGGCCAGAGTTCCGCGGCCCGGCGCAACTCGCCCGATTTTCCGGCCTGTTCGATCTGGAAAGCCAGGGTATGGACCTCGACGCGACCAAAGGCGCCGGTGGCCCCTTTCAGGCTGTGGGCGGCCTCGCGGACCTCGTGGGCGTCCCCGTTGGCCAACCCCAGTTCGATGCGCGCCATCTGACGCGGGGCGTCGGAAAAATAGAGCGAGGAGATTTCACGCAGCAGGTCGAGGTCGAAGTCCACGGTCTTGAGCAGACGGTCCATGTCCACGATCACCCGTTCGCCATCGGCCTCCAGCGCGGCGGGCGGCGCGGTGTCACCCTCGGCGGGAATCGAGAGCAGGCGCTCCATCTCCGAGAAGAGCACCGCGGCCCGGACCGGCTTGGCGTGATAGCCATCCATGCCGACCTCCATGGCGTGGCGTTGATCCTCTTCGCCGAGGAGTGCCGTCACCGCCAGGATCGGCAACCGTTTCGCGCCGCTGGTCGCCTCGCGGCCACGGATTTCGCGGGTGGCCTGGAAACCGTCCATCACCGGCATGCGCAGATCCATGAGCACCAGATCCACCGGCAGGCGTGCGAGTTGATCCACCGCATCCTGGCCGTTCTGGGCCACCTCGACCCGATACCCCTGTTGCAGCAACAGGCGGGTCATGAGTTTCTGGGTGAAGGGGTTGTCCTCCACCAGCAGCACCAGCGGTCGGGCCTGGGCAACGTGCAAGGCGGGTTCGGCGGGACGTTCGCCCGGCGCGGTCGGCGCGACGGTTGTCTCCGCGCCCCCCAGGAGGATCAGCAGCGCGCCGACCGCCTTGTGGATATACCGCAAACGCTCCCTTTGCAAGTCGGTCAGGGTGGTCTCGAGCAGCAAGTTCACCTGCTCGGCGATCTCTGCCGCCAACTGCCGTCCCCCGGCAATTTGATCCATGTCTGCCAATCGCGCGAATCCTTAACTTGAGTCGGTCAGGGGGGGGCTTCCGGACCACGACCGGACAGCCGACACTTAAAAAGTAGCGATGAAACTCTCCACATTCTTGAACGCGCTTTCCAGATGGGCCAGGGTACGGCGCGTCTCTTCCCACTCCAGGCCACGCGTCGCCTGCTCCATGACCCGCACCAGATGGGCCATGGCCGAGACTCCCATGTTGGAGCAGGCCTCCTTGAGTTCCATGGCCGCCTCCCGGACCCGTTCCCCATCCTCTTTTTGGATCATCTCGGCGAGCTTGTCCAGGAGTTCCCGCGCCGAGGGGCGGAAATGGTGCAGCAACTCCCGGATCATCTCGTCGTCATCTCCGAAAAGTTGTCGCAACTGGGAGATTTCCACCGGCGGTGGCGCGCCGATGCTCTTGGGGATCCAGTATTGCAGTTTTTGCTTGAGGGTCTCCGGCGAGACCGGCTTGGAGAGATAGTCGTCCATGCCGGCGTTGAGGCACCGTTCCCGATCTCCCTTCATGGCGTGGGCGGTCATGGCGATGATCGGGATGTGGCGCGCGGTGGACTGTTCCAGCTTGCGGATGGCGTGGGTGGCCTCGAAACCATCCATCACCGGCATCTGACAATCCATCAGCACCAGGGCATAGGGGAGATGGGAGACCGCTTCCACGGCCTCTTGTCCGTTGGAGACCGCGTGGGCGGCGTAGCCGAGTTTCTTGAGTTGCAGGAGCGCGACCCGCTGGTTGACCAGGTTGTCCTCGACCAGCAGCAGCAGATTGCCCGACTCCAGGGCGTCGTAGGCATCCGGTTCCGGGGTGCGGGTTTCGCGGCTCGGGGTGACGGTGATCGCCTCCGGGGGCTTGGGGGCGGAGTCGGGTTGGATCTGTTCGACCAGCAGCCGGATCCACTCCGCGCGGCGCATCGGCTTGACCAGTACCCCGTCGAATCCCGACTTGAGGAACCGTGCGCGCTCCTCCTTGTCCTCCCAGTCCATGAGCACGATCAGGGTCAGGGGTTGAGTGCCGGCTTCGCGGCGCAACAGGTCGGCCAGGATCTGGCAATCCATGTCCGAGAGGGCGGCGGAGAGCACCACGATCCGGAACGGTTCCTGGCGTGACATCGCCTCGCGGAAGGCGACCAGTCCCTGTTCGCCGTTGATGGTGCCGTGGTGGAACATCTCGCAGGAGTCGAAGCAGGCGCCGAGAATCTCCTGATCGGTGGTGCGTTCCATGACGGTGAGGATGCGCATGCCGGGCAGAAGATCCACGGGTTGGCCGTCGAAGTCGTCGGAGACCGGTTGCCGGGCGAGTTGGAACGGCAGACGGAACCAGAAGATCGTTCCCCCCTCGGGGCGGCTTCGTGCGCCGATCTCCCCGCCCATCAGTTCGGCCAGGCGCTTGGAGATCGCCAGTCCCAGACCGGTGCCGCCGAATTTGCGTGCCGTGCCGCGTTCGGCCTGGGTGAAGGGTTCGAAGAGGCGGTTGGTCTCCTCGTCACCCTGTTTGAGGCCGATGCCGGTATCCGCCACCGCGAAATGGACCGTCACCTGGTTGCCGGACAGTTCCTCCAGGCGCACCCGCAGCGTTACCTCTCCATCTTCGGTGAACTTGATGGCATTGCCCAGCAGGTTCAACAGCATCTGCCGCAACCGTCCGGGATCGCCATGCAACCCGCGCGGGATCTCCGTGGAGACGTGGGTCATCAGCGAGATCCCCTTGTCGTGGGCCTGGGGCGCGAGCAGTTCGGCGGCGCCCTCCACGACGGTCAACAGCGAGAAGTCGATCCGTTCGATGTCGATCTTGCCGGCTTCGATCTTGGAGAAATCCAGGATGTCGTTGATCAATGCCAGAAGGGAGCGCGAAGAGTCGCGCACGATCTCCGCGAATTCCTGCTGTTCGTCGTTGAGGGGGGTATCCATCAACAGATCGTTCATGCCGACGATGGCATTCATCGGCGTGCGGATTTCGTGGCTCATGTTGGCCAGAAACACCGACTTCAAGCGCGCGGACTCCACCGCGGCATCGCGGCTGCGCTTGATCTGCTGGATCTCCTCGAGCGGCACCGTGGCGTTGCGGAAGATCGCCATGGAACCGACGATCTCTCCCTCGCGCAGCAAGGGGGAGGTGACGTGGGAAACCGGCAGAAAGGTGCCGTCCCGGCGGATGAAGTGGTCTTCGTCCACCCGATAGGTCCGGCCCAGGAGGCTCTGATGGGCCGGACAGTCGCGAATCGAGAAGGGGGTTTTGTCCGGTCGGGTGTGGTGGATGATCTCGTGGAGGTTGCGGTGCAGGATCTCCGACTCCTTCCAGCCCAGCAACCGTTCCCCCTCCTGATTGAGCATCAGGAGTTGGCCGCGGTTGTCGAGCACGTAGGCCCCTTCGCCCATGGAATCGATGACATGGCGCAGGAACAGGAGATTTTCTTCCAGGCGGGCCGTGTTCCTGGACCGTTCGGTGATGTCCGAGGCGACGCTGATGTACTGGAAGGGGCGTCCCGCCGGGGTGAGGAACGGCACGATGGCGCAATCGAGCCAGAAGAACTCGCCGTTCTTGGCCCGGTTGCGAATTTCGCCGCGCCATGTCCGTCCGCCCTGGATGGTGCGCCACATCTCCTTGAAGAACGACTTGGGATGGTATCCGGAGTCGAACATCTTGTGGTTCTTGCCGAGGATCTCCTCGAGTTCGTACCGGCTCACCTGGGACCATTTCGGATTCACATGGAGGATGGTTCCTTCCGGATCGGTGATGCTCATCAGGAGGTGTTGATCCAGGGCGTGTTGCTGTCGTTCGAGCCGGTGGATGGTCTCCTGGAAACGGCGCGTGCGCTCCATGAGCATCGCATCGAGCCGGGTTCGTTCCATGGCGTCGCGGAAGATCCCCTGAATGGCGATCCGTTCCCCGGAGTCGTCGCGTTCCACCTGGGCCGAGAGCGACACCGGGGCCTGCTTGCCGCGCCGGCAGGTGAGAATCAGGTCGAAATCCTCGATGCGGTCGCTGGTCTTGAGGATTTGCATCAGTTCCTGGAAGTGGTCGGAATTGACGCAGAGATCCGCGAACGGTTTTCCCTGGAGATCCCCTGGCCGCTGTTTGAGGAGTTTGTGGACCGACGGGCTGATCACCTGGATGAGTCCGGTTGGATCCATGCGGAAAAACACCTCGTCCATCTGATCGCAGATGGCATGATATTGGGCGAGTTTTTCCTGGACCTTGAGGGTGTGGATCCGTTCGCGGGTGATGTCGCGCACCACCACCAGATCGCCCGGAATGGTGTTGGAGAGCAGATGGGGATGGCCGGTGAATTCGATGGCGTGGATGATTTCCCCCGTGGTCGAGGGGGGGACGAGGGGTTGTTCGATGCGTCCCAGGCGTTGACCCAGGCCGCATTGCGGACAGCGGGTAACCGGCGGCAGAGGGGTTTGGGAGGCGATGCGGCTCCACCACACCTCGGGCGATCCCCAGGGTTTGGTCAGGGCGTGCAACACGGCATCCGCGGCGTGCAGCGCGCCGCTTTCACGGATGATCCCCACGCCCGCGGGGGATTTATCCACTTCCGGGACGACGTGCGAGCCGGATGTTCCGTGTTTCATGTTGACGATCGCTCCTGATTGTCGCTTTTTTTCTTGGATATTAAGGGTTCCGCCTTTCATCCTAAAGCATAACCATCCTGACGCCGTTCGGCAACGGTTCGATGAAGATTCGTCACGCCGGGCGCGATCCGGGGTCGGATTTCAGCGGTTGGCGTTCAGGTTTTTCAGGGAGGCCAGAAAGACCTCCTGTCCCCGTTTGTTCCGTTGCGGGGTTCCGGTTTCGCCCGACGGCTCTCCGGACGATCCGCCGGCATCGGACTCACCCGGTTTGCCGCCTGGTTTGCGATTTTTCAGCGGCGGCATGAGCACGAAGGGGGTGGGTTCGGGTTGGGCGGGTTCCGGGGGTTCGGGTGGCGGGGTCATCCAGCCGGGATGGGCCGCCTCGGCGGCGCGCAGGATCTCCGCCACCGTGAGGGATGGGGGCTCGGCAGGCGCGGCTGGCATGTCCACGGACGGCATGTGGGGGGCGGTGACGGTGGGTT